>JBJTJJ010000388.1:0-7832 GCA_046095445.1 Sediminibacterium sp. | reverse complement strand
TATCCTATGAGGGTAAGGGTTTGGGTGGAAGAAGCGCCGGGTAGCAGCTGACAGAATCCATTGTATTCCATCAGTTCTTCTTCGGTCACATCCCTGCGGCGCTTTACAAAAGTTTGGTACATCATGCCCAGGTGACCTTGGGGTCCACCAAATGCAGTGATGCTGTGCAAGAGCACAGCCTTCAAAAAGGGGATGTGTCTTAAAAAATGCAATTCAGCCGATTTTCAATCCAAACACGATTATCGTGCTAAAGATATCGGTTATTTTTTTAGACCGATCTCCCGCAATCTTTCTTCAAGATATTCCCCCGCAGTGATATCGGTATAGGCCTTGGGATGTGCGCTGTCGATACAGCGGTCAAGGCAGGCCAGGCTCATTTCGCTGCGCGGATGCAAAAAGAACGGCATGGAGAAACGGCTGGTATGCCACATTTCACGCGGAGGGTTGACCACGCGGTGGGTGGTACTCTTTAACATGTTGTTCGTTAAGCGCTGCAACATATCACCCACATTCACTACTATTTGATTGGGAAGAGAAGTAACGCCTACCCATTCCCCCTGCTTGTTCAATATTTGTAATCCATCAGCGGAAGCGCCCACCAGCAGCGTGATAAGGTTGATGTCTTCGTGCTGCTCTGCCCGTATGGCTGACTTAGGTTCATGCGTGATGGGCGGATAGTGAATGCAACGCAAAATGGAATTGCCATTGTGCAGGTGTGGATCGAAATAGTGCGGATCCAGACCGAGGTATTCTGCGATGGCAGATAAAAGAGCGCCGCCGCTTTTTTCAAAATGTCTATATGCGTTGAGCAAAGTTTCATCGAATCGTGCAATATCTGTTACCGATACATTTGTTGGATATTCCTGGGCAATAGTATCTCCATCGGAAACTGTTTGACCATATTGAAAGAATTCCTTCAGGTCGGGCGCATCACTTCCTTTGGCATGTTCCTTACCAAAACTGGTATAGCCCCGCTGACCTGCCAGGCCGGGAACTTCATATTTTCTTTTCTGCTGTTCTTCCAAAGCAAAAAATGCTTGTACCAAACGATATAAATCAGCGATCAGGTCATCCGGAATACCATGGTTAGTAACAGAAACAAACCCGACATCCTCAAAGGCATGTCCCAATTCCTGTACAAATGCCGCCTGACGGGCGGGGGTGCCGTGTACATACTGATCCAGATCAACTACCGGTATGGCCATACAAATATTTTTTAATAAGCAACTAACTGCATCAGACAGCAGTCTACTGAATAACGATAACTCTGCATCTTTTATGCGCAATTCCCTTTATTTTATCACCTTTGTACCATGAAAATACTTCACTCGCTTCTCCTGCTTCTGATTTTACTTTTTACTGCCTGCTCTCCCAAGTACAATCGCTATTCCGGCAACTATCGTTTTACTTCCGCCGAAGGCGCCCCCGACTATACCCAACTGGATTACTGGGCAGCCCATCCTAATAAAAAAGATCCTTCCGACAGCGTGCCTGAACCTCTGCGTACCGGATACCGACCCGATTCGATGGTAGATGTTTTTTTCATCCATCCTACCACGTATACTGCTGATGAAAAAAAGACCGGATGGAATGCACGCACGGATGATGCAGAACTCAATGCCAAAACAGATTTTAGTCCGATACTCTACCAGGCCAGCATCTTCAATGAGGTAGGAAGGATTTTCGCACCAAGGTATCGCCAGACACATCTCTCTGCCTATTATCCAAGAACAAAAGAAGATACCATCGCTGCATTGACTGCTTTCAATCTGGCTTATTCCGATGTAAAGAATGCTTTTCTCTATTATCTGCAAAATGAGAACAAGGGAAGGCCCATTATCATTGCCTCCCATAGCCAGGGCTCTACCCATGCCCAGCGACTCCTGCTAGAATTTTTCGATAATACCCTGCTCTACAATAAACTAGTAGCTGCCTATATACCCGGCATGTATGTGAACACTGAAAAATTTGTGACAATTCGCCCTTGCCTCACCCCCCATCAAACGGGCTGTATGGTGGGCTGGAGAACCTATCGCGAGGGCTATGTGCCCGAATTCGTTGACAAAGAAAAAGGAAGTTCACTTGTGACCAATCCCATCACCTGGGATAGCAGTCGACCTGCAGCAGATCGCTTTGAAAACAAGGGAGCTGTACTCCTCAAATTCAATAAGCTGATTCCGCAATCAACCGCGGCCATCATTCACAATCGGGTATTGTGGACGCCCCGCCCTGTTTTTTTTTGGCAGCAGTTTGTATAAAAGCGAGAATTACCATGTGGGTGATTTCAACTTGTATTACGTCAACGTGCGCGAGAACCTGCAAGTACGGCTTTCAGCTTTTTGGAAAAAATAAGGAAGAGGAAGGGTTAACCATTTTTAGTTGCCGAACTCGCTCAGAAACTTGATGCGCATGATTTTCAGCTGCTCCCAGGTAAAGGAATAATCATTCAATTCTTCCTGTGCCAGTTGGAGGGAAGAGGTCTCGCAATTCCTGAAATAATCAATCACCACCTCCTGCTCTTCGTCATCGAGCCATTCATCGATGGCATAATTCAGGTTGAGGCGTGTGCCACTGGCAGCAATGGTTTCCATGTCTTCCAACAGTTCCTGCAGGTTCAGACTTTTGTTGCGGGCAATGGTTTCGAGTGGAATTTTTTTATCGACGTTTTGAATGATATAAATCTTGTTGTTCGACTTATTCGCCACACTCTTCATCACAAAATCATCGGGCTTTTCAATCTGATTCTCTTCTACGTATTGGGCAATCAATTCCACAAAGGGCTTACCAAATTTCAAGGCCTTGCCCTTGCTCACACCCTGGCATTTTTCCAACTCTGTGAGGGTGGTGGGGAAAAGGGTTGCCATATCGTGCAGAGAGTTTTCCAGAAAAATAACAAAGGGAGGCAACTTCTTTTTTCTTGCCTCCTGTTGGCGTAGCCCTTTCAACATTTCGAAGAGTTGTTCATCGGTGGAAGTTCCTGCCTGTGCTGCTCCCTCGCCTTCATCATCATCGGCATTGGCATCTTCAAACTGGTTGTTCAGGGCGATCTTCAACGATGTCGGCTTCTTAATGAATTTTTGTCCTGCCGGCGTAATTTTCAACAGACCATACTCTTCAATGTCTTTGCGGATTAGGTCGTGCAACATCATCTGCCGGATCAGACTACTCCAGAACAAAGGCGTCTCTTCTTTACCAATTCCGAATACGGATAGGTTATTGTGTCGATACAGGGTGATCTGTTGGGTGGGGGCACCAGTGAGTACGTTCACAACATAATCGGTTACAAAACGCTCATCCAGTGCTTGTATTACTTTCAATACCTGCACGGCCTGTGATTTCGCTTCAATGCGTTCCTTCGGATGGCGGCAATTGTCGCAGTTACCACAATTTTCCTCGATCCATTCCTCCCCGAAATAATGCAACAGTATTTTACGGCGGCATACAGAAGTTTCGGCATACGCCACAGTCTCATCAATCAACTGGGCTCCAACTTCCCGCTCACTCAGCGGCTTATCGCGCATGAGGTGTTCCAGTTTAGCAACGTCTTTGTGGGAATAGTAAAGTACACAGATGCCTTCAAGTCCGTCTCTGCCGGCACGACCCGTCTCCTGGTAATAGTTCTCGATCGATTTAGGAATATTGAAGTGAATAACAAAACGGATGTCCGGCTTGTCGATACCCATACCAAAGGCGATAGTAGCAACGATGACCTGTACTTTTTCACTCAAAAAATGATCTTGTCTTTCGGCGCGTAGTTTTTGATCGAGACCGGCATGGTAAGCAACAGCTTTGATATTGTTGGCCACCAACAGTTCTGCCAGCTCCTCGGTGGTTTTGCGGTTGAGGGTATAGATGATGCCGCTTTTCCCCTTGTGTTGTGTGATGAAGCGCACAATGCTCTTCACTGTTTGTTCCTTGCTGACCTTGGGTAGTATTTCATAATAGAGATTGCTGCGGTTGAAGGAAGAGATGAGTATGCAGGGGTTGCGCAGGTCGAGATTTTTGACAATGTCACTCTGCACCTTGGGGGTAGCGGTAGCGGTGAGTGCCATCACGGGAATGTCGGGATTGATGATGTCCATCATTTCCCGCAGGCGGCGGTATTCCGGACGGAAATCATGACCCCACTCAGAAATACAGTGTGCTTCGTCGACTGCGAAGAAAGAGATGGTCAGGTCGCGGAAGAAATCGAGGTTCTCTTGTTTGGTGAGTGTTTCAGGGGCAACATAGAGCAACTTTGTTTTTCCGGAAAGCAGGTCCTGCCGAACTGTTTTAATCTGCCCCTTATTCAGGGAGGAGTTCAGGAAGTGGGCTACCTCATCGTTTTCACTATAGCCACGTACGAGGTCAACCTGATTTTTCATCAGGGCTATCAGGGGTGAAACGACGATGGCGCAGCCCGGACTGATCAGGGCGGGGAGTTGATAGCAAAGACTTTTGCCCCCACCGGTCGGCATGATCACAAAAGTATCGCGGCCACTCAGCAGACTATCGATGGCCTGTTGCTGGGTGCCCCGGAACTCGGTGAAGCCAAAATATTGTTCAAGGGCGGCATGTATGGGTGAAGAGGAACGCTTCTCGCCGGCTGATTTTTTTGCGGTGGACTGCTTCTTAACGGGTGCTGTCTTCTTTTTTGTTGCTGTAGCCATGTCTGTCAAGCTCTTCTTCAACCCTTCTGCGGTTGAATGAATCTATAATTTAGTCATTTTCTCCGAATCGGGAGGAATTATTATCAGGGACTGCAATATTTCACTTTCCGCCGGAATGGCAACGGGTAGAAATCACCCGTACTTTCCCTTTTTTCAAAAGGGGAATGAAGTTACTGAATAATGATGGCTTTTGCTGTTAAAGTTTACCTTTGCAGCATGTCAGATTCTCTGTTATCCCTGGCCCGTGCTGCCATCGTTAATGAGTCAGTTGCTTTGGCCGCCATGGCGGAACGGCTGGATGAGCATTTCGAGCGCGCAGTAAGGGAGATCCATGCTGCCGGAGGCAGATTGGTGGTAAGTGGTATTGGAAAAAGTGCGCTGGTTGGGCGCAAGATCGTGGCCACCCTGAATTCCACCGGAACCCCTTCCCTGTTCATGCATGCTGCCGATGCTATTCATGGAGACATGGGTATGATACAACCCGGTGACCAGGTATTGCTCATTAGCAAGAGCGGTGAGAGTCCGGAAATCAAAACCCTGGTTCCGCTGATCAAGAAATATGGTTTTCGGCTGATTGGTATGACCGGACAGCTCAACAGTTTTTTGGCGAAGGAGTCTGATTGGGTATTGGATACGACGATTGATAAGGAAGCTTGTCCCCACAACCTTGCACCTACCACCAGTACGACCGCGCAGATGGTTATGGGGGATGTGCTTGCCATTTGCCTGATGGAATTAAGCGGATTTACCGGTAATGATTTTGCGCGTTTTCACCCGGGGGGAAATCTGGGTAAGCGATTGTTATTATTGGCGGGGGATATAGCTGCGATGCACAGTATGCCACGGGTTTTGCCCGAAGCAAGTTTGCGGGAAGTGATTGTAGAAATTACGCAGAAGAGATTGGGGGTGACTGCCGTGGTAAATAATACTGATCATATTGTAGGGATTATTACGGATGGAGATTTGCGCCGCATGCTGGAAAAGCAGGATGATATTAGTAAGGTACGGGCGGAAGACATCATGACAAAAGATCCCAAGACGGTAGGACCTGCAGCATTGGCATCTGAAGCTTTGGAGATGATGCAATTAAATGATATCAGTCAGTTGATTGTAGCTGATGGGGGGAAGTATGGAGGCATTGTTCACCTGCATGACCTGGTAAAAGAGGGTATATTATGAGAGTGGTTCCACTAAATCTTGGTATCCCGGTGAAAGCCTGTAATATTGCAGGAACCTTAGGTAATTTGCTGCCAGCATGAATCATTCACATCATTACGTGGCCATCATGGCCGGCGGAATAGGAAGTCGTTTTTGGCCTAAGAGCCGGACAGCTTATCCCAAGCAGTTTTTAGACATTTTAAATACAGGGAAATCATTGTTGCAGTGGACTTACCAGCGATATGCGGCTTTTCTTCCGGAGGAAAACATTTTTGTGGTAACGAGTGAGGAGTATGCCGGAATTGTGGCGGAGCAGTTACCCGGAATGAAGGCAGATAATATTTTATCGGAGCCCAGCCGCAAGAATACGGCACCTTGTATAGCTTATATATCTTTTAAGTTACAACAGATGGATCCCGAGGCCTGTTTGATTGTAGCGCCCAGTGATCATTTGATTTTAGATGAAGGGCAGTTCAAGCAAACTACCTTGCAGGCACTTCATTTTGTTGAGTCAGTGCGGTCGTTGGTGACTTTGGGTATAACACCAACACATCCCAATACGGGTTATGGTTATATACAACATGAGCCATTGCCCGTGTCGGAGGGTATTTATAAGGTAAAGACTTTTACGGAGAAGCCGGATATAGAGTTGGCGAGAACCTTTATTGCCAGTGGTGATTTCCTATGGAATGCCGGCATTTTTGTGTGGAGGGTGGATACGGTGGTGGCGGCTTTTGAGAAACACCAGCCGGAGATGTTTGAGTTATTTGATGCTGAGAAGCAGCATTTCAATACCGAAGGAGAGATGGCGGCAATTCATCGTATCTATCCTCTTTGCACGAACATATCGATCGATAATGCGGTGATGGAGAAGGCGGGGAATGTATATGTGATTCCTTCTTCCTTTGGGTGGAGTGATCTGGGAACCTGGAACAGTGCTTATGATAATTTGGAAAAAGATTATCTCGGCAATGCGGTAGCGGGTGACAGTGTGATGATCATTGATGCTACGAGATGTATGGTTTCGGTACCGGACAAGAAATTACTTGTTTTACAAGGAATAGATGATTGTATTATTGTAGATACGCCTGATGCGCTCATGATTTGTAAAAAGGAAAAGGAGCAATCTATTAAGGAATATGTTGCGGAGGTCAAGCGCAATATTGGGGACGGGTATCTTTAATTTTTCAGTATTATATTTTTTTGTCATTTAGCATTGTGATGAACTAATTCACAATTTACTCACATATTTTATTGCTGTATATGTTCTACGGTTAGTAGTAAGTATATTTAAAGTATACAAGTATTGTATTCGCCTTCTTCATTTTTCTAAATGTAGTATAAAGCTTCTAAATACGATGAATCTGTATGAAACTTTTTTATCTTCTGATACATTTGTTGCCGAAGACACTTCGGAAGTAAATGATTATTCAGACATCAGGTATTTTTCAGATGAAGCGGTATATGTGTATTCATTGATAGATTACAAAATAAAATTTGCTGCCGGCTGGGATACTCTATTAGGTTATGCCAACGAGGAAATCAGTATGCGAAAATTGATATCGATTACTACACCGGATGATATTGATTTTATCCGTGAGATGAATAATCAGTCACTGGCATTCATTTTAGGAAAGACAGAGCATGTAAAAGAATATTCCTGTACAATTGAATCAAAGAAATTTAATAAGGAGGGGAAGGAGGGTTCATTGCTGGAAAGTGTTCGGGTGTATCGTACGCGTGGAGGAAAGGTTTCGGAGGTTGTAGGTACTTATAAGTTAAATCCACGGTTACCCAACCCCAGACAGAGGCATTTCCATGCCAGTGGCCCGGGTATTGAGGTACTGGTAGATAGGATGCGTCAATTCGGTGCCACACAAAATATTCTTACCCGTAAGCAGTTGGAGGTATTAAAATTGATTTCAAGTGGCAAGCTGAATAAAGAAGTATCCAATCATTTATTGATATCAAATTCTAGCGTAGAAAAAATGGTTCAAAATATGTGCGAAAAATTCCAAGTGAAAA
>JBJTJJ010000387.1:0-8552 GCA_046095445.1 Sediminibacterium sp. | reverse complement strand
TCCCTATCCATCGCATAATAACGTCCACTGATGGTCGCGATAGTTCCGGCAGAATGTTGCAGAAATTCTTCCAGATCAATGAGAAATGGTTGCCCGCTTTTCGGGTCGGTATCGCGCCCATCGGTAAACAGGTGCAGATAGACCCGTTCCAGCCCCATGTTTTTGCACAAATCACAAATAGCTTTCAGATGATCTGTATGGGCATGCACCCCACCATCACCCAATAGTCCCATCAGATGAAGTGCTATATTGCCCGACCGGGCGGCTTCCAGGGTGTTCAATAATACGGGATTGGTGAAAAAACTGCCATCCCGGATGGCGACATGAATGCGCTGTAATTCCTGGTAGACAATTCTGCCTGCACCAATATTGAGGTGTCCTACTTCGCTGTTTCCCATCTGTCCCCCGGGTAATCCAACAGCTTCCCCACAAGTAGTGAGGGTAGTGTGTGGGTATTGTTGGTAGAGGGAAGTGACAAAGGGCACATTGGCCTGTTGGATAGCGTCTGCAGCAGGCACCTTACCCAGGCCCCAACCATCCATAATGATTAAAATAACCTTTTTATCCATATACAAATTTACAAAATTAGCAGGGAGCGTTTTGCATATCTTTTGTGAAATAGCGCCAGAATGGTACTTTTGGCATGTTATTGGTATAGAGAAGGAAAAAATATTCTGTATGAAGTGGATGCTGGTTTTTCTTATGCTTACTGTGAGCAATGCTTTACTTGCTCAGCAAGATGTAGGGGAATTGCTTTCAGCCCTGAAGACCGGAAACGCTCAACTTGTGGCTGATCATTTTGATGCCATGGTGGATCTGAAGTTTCCGGAGAAAGATGAGATCAAGAATGTTGGAAAAAATCAGGCAGAAATTGCATTGCGGAATTTCTTTGCTGAGAATAATATTCGCGGGTTTGAAAAAGTATCTGACCGTGAAATTGGTAATACCATGTACATGACCGGCCGTTTGATAAATGATGGCAAAGGTTTCAGTGCAACATTTATGTTACGGCTGATCAGGGGGAAACATTATATCATTACTGTTAGAATTAACTGACAGCAAGAGTTCATCTTTCATTTCTTTATTTAGGCAGCATGGACGCTACTTATGAAAAGCAGTTGCACCGATTGCTCACCCAGGCACTGGAGGAAGATGAAGGAAGTGGTGATCACAGCACCCTGAGTTGTATTCCCGCTGGAAAAAAAGGGAAGGCAGTTTTAAAGGTGAAGCAAGACGGAATACTGGCTGGCATGCGGGTGGCTGAAGCCATCTTCCGCTTGCGGGAACCCAATACCCAATTCATTGCTTTGATGCAAGATGGTCAACCTATGAAATCAGGCAATATTGCATTTGAAGTAGAAGCTGAAATGCGCACACTCCTAACCTGTGAACGGCTGGTATTGAATTGCATGCAGCGCATGAGTGGAATTGCCACACTCACCAAAAGTTATGTTGATCTGTTGCAGGGGCTTCCTACACGACTGTTGGACACACGAAAGACAACACCTAATTTCAGGTTACTGGAGAAGGAAGCTGTTCGCATAGGGGGTGGTTGTAATCATCGCTTTGGATTGTATGATATGATCATGCTCAAAGACAACCACATTGATTTTTGTGGTGGCATTACTGCCGCCATCGATGCCGCTCATTTTTATGTACAATCCCGGGGACTCTCCCTCGCGATAGAGGTGGAAGCTAGAAATCTTGCCCAGGTGGAAGAAATTTGCCTTGCCGGGGAGGGGAAAGTTTTGCGCATCATGCTCGATAATTTTACGCCTGAGGCTGTTCGCGAAGCTGTTAATTTTATAGCAGGCAGATTTGAAACTGAAGCCAGCGGAGGTATGCGGAAAGAAAATATTCTCTCCTATGCACAGGCAGGGGTTGATTTTATCAGTGTCGGAGGTTTGATCCATCAGGCCACCAGTCTGGATCTTAGTCTCAAGGCAGTTATCTCTTAAAGGCAAATCATGAAAAAAAAGTCATCCTCCTCACACGGTATTGTGTATAGTACAGATCCGGCCTTTCGCCCGGATGAAGAGGAAACTCCTATTGAAACATTACCTCCTGCAGAACAACCCTTGTGCATTCTTTTGGATAAAAAACAGCGGGCAGGGAAAGTGGTTACACTCGTTACCGGGTTTATCGGCAACGACGCCGATTTACAATCCTTAGGGAAACAATTGCGCAATTTTTGTGGAACCGGCGGCAGTGCAAAAGATGGTGAAGTAATAGTACAGGGCGATCAAAGCGAAAAAGTGAGTCAGTGGTTAGGGAAGAATGGGTATCGCCTGGCCAAACGTGTTGGCTAAAGCTGTGTATTAATCTAACTCGAGATTCAGCCGGTCTTTCAATTTCTTTACGAGGGGATATCTTTCTGACATGAATTCAAACTTCTGTTTGGTATTCATGCGCAGATGTGCAGGTATTTCTTCTCTTTCCCCTGCTTCTACCATTATTTCAAAATGAATGGAACGATTGTTGAATTGCTGGTGTAAAAAGTCAAGCACGTTCATTCGTTCGGACTCAATGAATTTTTGTGAAGTCACGGAGTAAACGGTGATCAATGCTTTGATGTCATTCTCAATCTGAATGCGGGCAGTTTTGAATGCTGCCGCTGCAGAATGCTTTTTTTCACCTTCCAGCATCCCCGCATACTGTTCCCAACAGGAAGTAAGTTTATCCAGCGATAGTACTTGTGCTTCTTTTATCTCTTCAATATTGTAGTCACTGCCATATTTTTCTCTCAATGCTGACAATAAATTCTTCTTATCACCTGTTGCCAACGTGTTGCGGTTTGCTACCGGAACCGGTTGTGCTGAAAGTGAAGTTGAGGCAGGAGGGGGTGTAGGTCGAGTAACAGGTTGCGCGGCTGCAATGGTAACTTTTGCGGGTGCTCTTTCAGGAACAGTAACAAATGAAGGAGTGGTAGTACCGGAAGCTACAGGGTTTGTGTCTTGTACCGGACTGAGTGACCGGATTGCTTTCTTTTTAATCAGGACCGGTCCGTCAACTCGTTTTTTTTTAATCACCTGTTGCTGGTCGGTGCTCAATTCAATGGCCTGGTGAAGAAAATTCAATTTAATAAGAGCCAGTTCGATGTGAAGTCTTTTATTGCGTGCCTGTCTGATTTCAATTTCTGCTGTGTTGATGATGTTGAGAGTACTCAGCATATAAGAGGTATCAGTTTTATCAGCCACTGTAAAGAATTTCTCCTGCATGCCTTCCATCACATCGAGAATCGCAGCGGTGGCCGGGTCTTTGCTGACCAGCAGGTTTCTGTAAAAGGAGGCGAAGCCATTCAATACCATATCTGCTTCAAACCCCTTCCGGTGTATTTCGTCATATAGTAACAAAACACCGGATAAGTTCTCCTGCATCAAAAGTTCATGGAATTTGAAATAATAATCTTCATCCAGGATATTCAGGTGTTCAAGGGTATGTTGATAGCTTACCTCACCTCCCGTGAAGCTCACCATCTTATCTAATATGCTAAGAGAGTCGCGCATGCAACCCTCACTTTTTTGTGCAATCAATTGCAAAGCAGCTTTTTCTGCTTTGATGTTTTCTTTTTCGGCAATTTCTTCCAGATGAGCTACCGTATCAGCTTGTGTGATGCGTTTAAAATCAAAAATCTGGCAACGGCTTAATATAGTGGGTAGGATCTTATGTTTTTCTGTTGTGGCAAGGATAAAGATGGCATGGGCCGGAGGTTCCTCCAGCGTTTTTAGAAATGCATTGAAGGCACTGGCACTAAGCATGTGTACCTCATCGATGATGTATACTCTGTATTTTCCCGCCTGCGGAGCAAAACGTATCTGTTCTACCAGTTCACGAATGTCATCAACTGAATTATTGCTTGCAGCATCCAGTTCATAAATATTCAGGGAAGTGCCTGCCTCGAAAGTTATACAGCTGTTACAAATATTACAGGCCTCCCCTTCAGGTGTGGGATTGCTGCAGTTGATAGTCTTAGCCAGTATGCGGGCGCAGGTGGATTTTCCTCCACCGCGGGGACCACAAAACAAAAAAGCATGCGCCAATTGTTGTTGGCGAATGGCATTTTTCAGGGTTGTGGTGATGTTGGACTGTCCCACCACTGTTGAAAAATTCTGCGGACGGTACTTACGGGCTGAAACGATAAAGTTCTCCATATCAGGGTTGCAATATACGTACTGGATGACTACTCCGACTCAATATTAGCCGGTGATTTGTGCACAAAAAATTGCACCCAAGGGGTCAAAAAGTGGATCGGGTAAGCAGGTTATTTATATTCCATCACCGGATGTCGCTCGAAGGGCTGGTTGGGGTCGAACCAATACCGATAGGTGATTAATCTGCGGCACTGACTGGCCCCCAGGCTTTTATAGATATTCACCATTTTCGGGTTCCACTCACCTGCCCAGCCCATTTCATATTCATCGTACCAGTTGTTGGTTCTTAGCACCATTGCACATTCATAAATAAGGTAACTGTCTATTCCAAGGGATTGGAACTTGGGGACCACCCCGAAAACAAGTCCGATGAGTTTCTTATTGGTACCCCTCCATTTCATCCAAAGGAGACGGAGTTTTTCGCTCCAACCCATTTTCCCTTTGAAATATTTAAAATACTGGTTCAGGTCGGGAATATTCACGAACATGGCAATGGGTTGATCTTTATAATAAGCAAACCAGATTACCCGCGGATCCATGATAGGCTTCATTTTTCCAAACATCTTCATCACCTGCTCCGTTGTTATTTCCTTAACCTCACCATGCTGTGCCCAGGCGGTATTATAAATGGTAACGAAGTCGGAGGCATATTTTTCGAGATTGTTCAGTTCGATTTGTCGGGCACTATAATCGGGTTTCCCCTTGAAACGATCGTGCCTTTCGGCAAATCTTTGCGGAAGGGGGTCCCGTAAATATATGGCGTAATAGTATTGATTGTAGTAATTTTTGAAACCAAAGTTTTCAAAAAGAGCGGAATAGTAAGGGGGGTTGAAAGCCATTCCATACATAGGTTCTTTGTCGAATCCTTCTACCAGTAGTCCCCACCACTTATCTCTCTCTCCGAAATTGATAGGACCATCCATGCCCATCATTCCTTTACTAGCCAGCCAATGTTGAGCGGTAAGGAAAAGTTGGTTGGCTGCTTCCTGATCATTGATACAATCAAAGAAACCGATACCACCAATAGGTACGTCGGTTCCACGGGTTTTGTATTTTTTATTGGTAAAGGCAGCAATTTTTCCGCAGGTTTGTCCATGTTCGTCTATCAATAACCAACGGCAACATTCACCAAAACGAAACAAAGAATTTTTTTGTGGGTCGAAAATATCGGTCACTTCCTGATCGAGCGGTGCTATGTAGTAGGGATTTTCCCGATTGATCCATTGGTGGAACCGCAGGAATTCCCGGGCTGAGGATGAATTATTTACTTCTACTATCTGCATGCGGCTGCGGGAATCATTTTTGCAAAAGTACTAAATCCTGACGGCGGCTTATCACTTATCGTTCAAAGAGTTTCGCTTCCATGCGGGCATCATGTCCGTATATATCTTTCCTGAAATTCAATTCGCCCTGCCTGTCTACCCAGGCGGTAAAATAAACCAATAACACGGGCAGGCCTTTTGGCAAGGTAACCCATTGTTCTTTTTTCAGGTGCATAGCAGAATCAATCCGTTTCTCTGTCCAGCTAGGATCTTTTCTCAGCAAGTAAGCAGCAAATTTTTTGGGTTCCCCGATACGAATACAGCCGTGGCTCAGGCTTCTGTTCGATTGCTGAAATAAATTCCTGTTGGGCGTATCATGTAAATAGATGCTATAGTTATTGGGAAACAGAAACTTAACCAGTCCTAATGAATTCCAGGGTCCGGGAATCTGTCGAATGATGGGTATTTTACCTTTGTATCCTGTGATTTCCATGTGATTTTTGGTCAGGTAGTTGGGGTTCTTTGCCATCGCAGGCATGATTTCTTTGAGCACGATACTCTCAGGTACATTCCAAAAAGGACTGAATACAACATACCTGAGTTGTCCGCTGAAGATGGCTGAACTATTGGCGGCGGTTCCAACAATTACCCGCATGTCATACTTCCAGCTTGAGCTGTCATACACATGCATTTTAAATTCAGGTATATTGACGAGAATATAATTGGAATCATTTTCTGCCGGTAACCATCTTACTCTCTCCAGGTTAATAAGTATTTGGCGAATTCTCTTTTTAATGGGCACATTCAACTCGCTGATCATTTTGTTACCAATACTTCCATCAGGAGTTAGTCCTGTTCTTTGCTGGAATTTTTTAGTAGCCGCCAATAGGGTGCTATCGAAATGATCATCGGGTGTCTGCCCCATACTAGTATCACCCAGGTATTTCAGTCGTTGCTTGATGGCCAGAATTAGTTGTCCGGAATCACCCAGGTGCAGGGGTTTAGATAGGATTGCAATAGTATCCGATTCAGGTTGACGGGCCAGGGCGATGTATTTGACCAGCTCCTGTTGTAGCAGGGCATATTGCCGGTTCTGTAAATTATTTTGTCGGGGGTAAAGTTCTCCGTTGGTAACAGCGTTTCCCAACATTTCAGTAAGGTTGATTTTTTTTCTGGGAATGAACCATCCTAATTCGGCAGCATTGAGGTCGCTGCCCTGAAAAGTTTTAGCCGAATACAAAAAAAATTGCCCGGTAATTAATACTTCGGCAGCTGTCATCCTTTCTTTCAAAAGAGTGGACCCTATCTTTTTTTTGTTAACTATTGAGTCTTTTAAAAGATTGAGTCTGGGATTATGCAGACTACTATCGTCCATGTCCTGAATATAATTATTCTCCAGGTTGATGAAGTTGAATGCCTGTTCCGACAATCCGGAGGAATCAATCCACGCGTACTGAAAATTTCTTCCCTTATAAAAATCCATGTATTGCTCTGCGAAAGCAGCATAGCGGGTTTCTTTTGCCAGAAACTCGGTTATTTGACTGCTGTCAAAGAATAAATTATTGAAGGAACTGGCAGGTGTAATTGTTGTATCACGAGTAACCGGCAGTTTGTCACCGCTTAAAAGATTACACTGGCTGAATAATACCGGAATAATCAATACCCAAAAAAGATACTTGAATCGCATTATAATATTCATGGTGTTCTGGTGTTGGAAGAATGTAATAACAATGTAACAGCTACCAGTCCTGCTGTTTCAGTCCGTAAGCGCGTTGATCCCAGGCCGACCGGCTGATATTTATTGTTGATGGCAGCGTTGATTTCATCAGAAGTAAAATCTCCTTCAGGCCCTATGAGTATCCTGCCTTTTCCTTGTAAATGAAACAACGCCAACTCTTTTTTTTCACCTTCAGCACAATGGGCAATCCATTGCTGGGGCAATACAGGCAATGCCATCAAATCCATAAATGGAATAGGGTCGTGGAGTTCAGGTAAAAAATATTGCCTGCTCTGCAGCATAGCTGCAACCAAAATTCCCTGAAGCCGCTCTTTTCTGATTTTTACTTGTTCGGTTCTCTCACAGATAATTGGAATAAATCCTTGCATTCCGATTTCAGTAGCTTTTTCCAAAAGCCACTCCAGTCGTTGTGGGTTTTTCAGCGGCGAAAGGCAAAGAGTAAGTTCAGCTAATGGCCTGCTGTGTTGTACAAAGTTGGTGCAGGATGCCTGGGCTGATTTTTTACCGGTGATGGTGAGGGTTCCGGTAGCGGAAAGTCCACGCCCATTCGTGATTTCTATGGAAGAACCATCTCGCATGCGGAGCACCTGAAGACAATGACGGAGAGTATCTTCACTCAATGGAAGTATGCTAACATGTTCCGAGAGATCCGGTTCATAAAAAAGCGGGAGTGTCATGCCTGTAAAAATAAAACTAAAGCAAAGGTAAGTTGCCTGCTTTTTTAAAATGGCTTGGCATCATCAATGCCCTCATCAAAATTAGAATCATTCATCCGACTGCCTTTTTCTACAAAAAGTTTGGCACCTTGCTCACCACCCGACCCTATCGGACTTCCGGGGGGGCGTATACCAACGGAACCCCATTTTCCACCACCTCTATTCATGTCATTGGGATCATCTTCGAATTTCTGTATACCTAAGTTAGCACGCAGGTTTACATGATCCAACTCACCATTTCTATGCTTGGCAATTCTAATTTGTACCATCCCTTCTGTACTCTCACCCTGTTCATTGGTTTTGATATCGTGGTATTCGGGGCGATAGATAAACATTACCATATCGGCATCCTGTTCAATTGCTCCTGATTCCCGCAGGTCGCTCAGTTGGGGAGTTTTACTTTCCTTTCTGGTTTCAACGGCACGACTTAACTGGCTCAAGGCAATAATGGGTATATTCAATTCTTTGGCAAGCGCTTTAAGGTTGCGGGAAATACTGCTGATTTCCTGTTCTCTGTTTGTATTCCTGTCTGTCAATCCACCCATTAACTGCAAATAGTCGATGATGACAAGTCCTACTTTATTCTTGTTCACCAGTCGACGTGCCTTGGCTCTGAACTCAAAAATATTGAGGGAAGCGGTGTCATCAATGAAGATGGGCGCTGATTCCAGGCGCTTGATACCTC
>JBJTJJ010000386.1:0-3526 GCA_046095445.1 Sediminibacterium sp. | reverse complement strand
CCGCGTATGCGGAAATAGGTTGTTCTTGGTAGGTAGGATGTGCAAAAATTCTACTGCCATTTTTCTTGCCAGCGATTCATCCGCCAGTTTATGATCTACAAGTGCGAGCCACATTCTTTTCCAGCGCAGTTCATCTTGTTTAATTTCTCCGCGGGTATATTTTTCCCAGAGCCGATGAGTGTGGTGTGAATAGCGGGCATAAAATCCATCAAAATCGTGGATGCCTTTTTGGTGCAGTTGCAGCATCTCATAAAGATCTGCCAGTGACTCCCGCGCATTGGTTTCAAAGTCCCACAAGGTATGATCCAAGTCGAAAAAAATATGGCGGTATTTCATGGCTGCAATATAGCATTTGGTATCGGTACCTCGTTGGTATTCCATAAAAATCTCGGAACTTTGACAAAACGACCCTTTTCATGCAAGCAGTGATCACAGGCGCCTCCCGCGGTATGGGAAAAGAAATAGCCAGCCATTTTGCCGCAGCCGGCTATGACTTGTTTCTCTGCAGTCGTGGGGAACTGGCTTTGTATCAAACCCTGGAGGAGCTACAGAACAAGTTTCCTGACAGGAAGATCTATGCACAACCGACAGATTTATCTAACCAGCAAAACGCTGTTGCCTTTGCAAAATGGGTATTGTCAATTGGTAAGCCCGATGTGTTGGTTAATAATGCCGGACAATTTATTCAGGGATCGATTAGTGATGAGCCAGATGGTACAATAGAGCAGCTGATGAATATTAATCTCTACTCTGCCTATCATCTCACGCGTGCTTTATTACCTTCCATGAAAGAAGCTGGCAGCGGCCATATTTTCAATATTTGTTCCATCGCTTCTTTGAAGGCCTATTCACATGGAGGAAGCTATGGAATCAGCAAGTATGCGTTAGCAGGATTTTCTGCCAACCTGCGCGAAGAGTTAAAAACAAAAGGAATTAAAGTTACCAGTGTTTTTCCCGGCGCGACCATGAGTCCCAGTTGGGAAGGCTCAGGTGTTAGTCCGGATCGAATCATGCAGGCCGATGATATTGCCCGAATGATTGTTGCTGCAGCCAGTCTGTCCCCTGCCGCAGTGGTGGAAGAGATTGTTTTGCGCCCCCAGTTAGGTGATCTCTAGAGTATTCCTGAGATGTTAACTCATTTTGCTTATTCTCAATTGCTCAAGGTAGAGTTGTAATTTTATTCTATTATTTTTCTATGCAATTGCTGTCAATACCTCTATTCATTATTTTGACTTTTTCAGCGACTGCGAAAATGCCAACAGACAGTAGTTGGATTCGAATCAATCAATTGGGATATACTACCCGTTCTATCAAGCAGGCAGTTTGGTGTAGTAAAGGAAAAAATGTTCCTCTTTATTTTGAATTGGTGCATGCGCTTACCGGCAAGGTGGTTTATAAAGGGAAGGCAAGTTCCGGATATGGTGCTTATGGTCCTTTTTCCTCCACAGCACGACTTGGGTTTTCATCCTGGCGGAAACCGGGAAAATACTTTTTACAGGCAGGCAATAGCCGATCACCTGTTTTTGCCATAAGTGATACAGTTTATCGGGGAACGGCAGATTTTTGCCTTCGATATATGCGACAACAACGAAGCGGATTTAATCCCTTTCTGCAAGACAGTTGTCATACACATGATGGTTATACCCTGTATGGTCCGATGCCCGATAGCACACACATTGATGTGACAGGTGGATGGCATGATGCCAGTGATTATTTGCAGTATAGTAGTACCAGTGCTAATGCTACCTGGCAATTACTGGCTGCATTCAGGGATTATCCGCAGGCATTCAGTGATCAACACCAATCCAATGGCTTGCCAGGTTCAAACGGGAAGCCAGATGTATTGGATGAAGCGCGTTGGGGGATGGACTGGTTACTCAAAATGCACCCCCGGGCTGATTGGATGTTCAATCAGTTGGGCGATGATAGAGACCATGTCAACATGCGCATACCAAAAGAAGATCCCTATTATGGCAAGGGCTTTGAGCGGCCTGTTTATTTTGTGAATGGACAACCCCAGCAAAGGGGTCGCTTCATGAATGTGACTACCGGCACTTCCTCCATTGCAGGAAAATTCACTGCCGCCTTTGCACTGGGTGCATCTGTTTTCCAATCAACCGATCTGCCGTATTCACAGCAATTGACTGCGAAAGCATTTTCTGCCTGGGACTATGCACTTCAGAAGCCGGGCTTCACACAAACTGCTTCGGTACGTTCCCCCTATATATATGCCGAAGAGAATTTTGTTGATGACATGGAATTGGCTGCCGCTTCCATGTATAAAATGAATCGTAATAAGGATACGGGCTGGCAGAGAAAAGCAATTCAATATGCCAGACAAGAGCCGGTTACACCCTGGATGATTCGGGATACTGCCAATCATTATCAATGGTATCCTTTTATCAATGAGGGGCATGCAGAACTTGCCTCAACCTTACAAGGTTCGGCAAAAAAAGAGGTCACCAATTTTTATCGGCAGGGCATTACAATCATTCAGCAACGAGCCAGTAAAAACGCTTTCCTGCGCGGCATACCATTTATTTGGTGCAGCAATAACCTGACGGTGCAATTTACCATACAGTGCATTTGGTACAGGCAGTTAACCGGAGATACCTCCTTCCTGGAATTGGAGCAGGCCAATATTGATTGGCTCTTTGGATGCAATCCCTGGGGAACCAGCATGGTATATGGATTACCTGAAAAAGGTGATACACCTGTGGATCCTCATTCTGCATTTACCCACTTAAAAAATTATCCCATTGACGGGGGATTGATTGACGGTCCGGTATATACTTCCATCTATAAAAATCTGATCGGCATTCAATTAATGGAGCCAGATGAATATGCTCCCTTTCAAAGTGATCTGGCCGTTTATCATGATGATTATGGGGACTACAGTACGAATGAGCCAACCATGGATGGTACTGCAAGTTTAATTTTTTTGCTGGCTGCATTGAAGGGACAAGCTTCAATAATGAATAAGGTTGAGGATGAAATATTGAAAGGTGAGGTCATTCGTGGAGACAGGAATAAAAAAGAATTGGCACTTGTTTTTACAGGGGATGAGTGGGGGGAAGGAATGCAGCCAATTCGAACAACACTGCAGCAGGAAAACGTGAAAGCGGCCTTTTTTTTTACAGGAAGGTTTTATCGGAATACTGCTTTTCATAAGGAAATACAACTCTTACATCGTTCCGGTCATTTACTCGGTCCGCACTCTGATCAACATCTGCTATACAATGACTGGAAAAAACGTGACAGCACTTTGGTGAAAAAGGACTCATTGCTACAAGATCTGAAGAACAATCTTGCTGCTATGCGGTCCTTGGGATTAGCAGATGAGCCGATCGGTGGTTGGTTAATTCCTCCCTATGAGTGGTGGAATGAAGAGGTAGCGGACTGGGTGAATGAATCGGGCGTTCGGCTGTTCAGTTGTACGCCGGGTCTGGGAACACCTGCAGATTATACCTATCCGGAGATGGGCGCATCCTACAAGACAAATAAGCAAATTCGTGCCATTCTTGAC
>JBJTJJ010000385.1:0-9553 GCA_046095445.1 Sediminibacterium sp. | reverse complement strand
AAGCCATTCAGAAAGCTTGTCAGAGTCTGGAAAACGAAGCAGTTGGTCTGGGTTATTATGGAAAGAGTCTGATGAAAAACGTGGAGCTGACAGAATATATCACAACACCGTAGTGGGATCGTATCTTCCGCATCAAGGATGCGATGATGCAAGGTACCACGGTGAAATCTATCGTACAGTCTACCGGTATTGATCGCTGGTTCATCATCCAGATTCAACAGCTTTGCCGCATTGAAAAGGAATTGGCAGGGTACTCAATAGATACATTGCCGGAAGCCCTTCTGCGCGAAGCCAAGGTCAATGGTTTCGCTGATATTCAAATCGCCAGAATATTACAAGGCAATTGTAGTGATGAAGATGTTCTTAACAGGAGAAATGACCTGGGGATCAAAAGGGTGTACAAAATGGTAGATACCTGTAGTGCAGAATTCGAGGCCAAAACACCTTATTTCTATAGCACTTTTGAAGGATGAGAAAGGTGTAACTAAAGTAAGATAAGTTCTAACATCAGTCAACAGATAAAACAAGTACATTCATTTCCTACCCAACTTACTATCACTTAATTCCATCAATAAATTAGTCCCATGCCATTAAAAGATATTCAGGTACTCAATGAAAAAGAAACCCGTGGCGGCTTTGGCGAAGGAATTCACGAAGCTGGAAAAGCCAATGACCAGGTGGTAGTTCTGACCGCTGATTTGGCCGGTTCATTGAAACTGGGTCCCTTCATGAAAGATTTTCCTGAGCGATTTTTTCAATGTGGAATCGCAGAAGCCAATATGATGGGCATGGCTGCCGGATTAACCATCGGAGGAAAAATTCCCTACACAACCACCTTTGCCAACTTCAGCACCGGAAGAGTATATGACCAAATTCGGCAAAGCATTGCCTACAGCGACAAAAATGTAAAAATTTGTGCATCCCATGCCGGACTCACCCTCGGTGAAGATGGAGCAACTCACCAAATTTTGGAAGACATCGGACTGATGAAAATGTTGCCGGGCATGACAGTCATCGTTCCCTGTGACTTCAATCAAACAAAAGCTGCTACCAAAAAAATCGCCGATTATGCCGGTCCGGTTTATCTTCGCTTTGGCAGACCCAAATGGCCCAACTTTACCAGTGAAAACGGTGAAGATTTTGTTATTGGTAAGGCACAAATTCTCAGCGAGGGAAAAGACGTAAGCATATTTGCTTGTGGTCACATGGTGTGGAAAGCCATCGAAGCCGGTCGCATACTGGAAGAAAAAGGATACAGTGTCGAATTAATCAATCTTCATACCATAAAGCCACTTGACACCTCCGCTATTGTTGCATCACTGCAAAAAACCGGTTGTGCTGTTACAGTGGAAGAACACAACATCATCGGTGGTATGGGCGATTCTGTTGCTCAAACCGCAGCCAAAAATCATCCGGTTCCTATAGAGTTTATTGGCACGAATGATACATTTGGCGAAAGTGGTAAACCAGCCGATTTGTTGGTGAAATATGGCCTTGATACCCCCAATATTGTAGCCGCTGCAGAAAAAGTAATGGCAAGAAAATAGTCGATTAAGATTTGTCCAAAACAGATTTTATTTTTTCTTCTTACGCCAATCGACTGCATGCCATGCATTCAAAATAATGCCCCGGTTGTATTGCACTACTGATTGTCCGCCTACCAATCGGGAAAATTGTACAATTTGATTGAAATAGCCGCCTTCGATCGACCAACTTGAATTTAATTTAATGCCCAGTAAGCAACCCAGCCGATTTTGATCAAAAATGTTGACTGCAACATTCTTACCAAAACCTATAAGTATTTCATCATAAGCTGCCACATAAGGAAGCGGATATTTTTTGGCGTCTTTTTGCAAGCGATATACTGTTCTGAACATATAGCGCATACGGTTAGTATAGACGTAATCATCTTCTTTTTCCAGTGCTACCGAACTATACCTGCCAATCCATCTTTGCTCTAGCATAAGCCTATGCGTGAAATCAAACCTTCCTTCCGGTTGTGAGAGCTGGAGCATCTGGTACATGCGGTGCTCTGTAAAAGTTTTTCCGAATACATTAATAGGTATATCGCCGTAGGGAAAGGTTTCAGCCCAGGCATATCCTACACGAAAAAGGATAGATGGCTTCAAATGATAATTCACACCAACCCGCAATAAACTTTGTTGCCAATCTGTTATCAATCGGGCTCTTCGCCACTGGTATTCAGCATGAAGTGATACTTTATCTGACAAGCGATAATTCCCAAAATAATTGTACCAGCCAATAGTATTGTAGGTATTTATTCGACCTGACTGAGCTTTCAATGAAGTACATGAAAGTGCCAGCAGGACAATCAGAAACCCTTTTTTAGGTTGAAGGAAGGTGAAATATTGTTGGTCAAGAATCATAGAATCAATGCTGGATTGGCTGACCGGAAAAAAAATCAGGGATTTTTTCATAAAGAAGAAAATGCTGTACCTGCATAAAATCACCCCTGTAACTAAGCTTAAAGCCATTGGCTCCCAGTTCCCTGTTCAGTTGCTCTACTGTTGTTTTATGCAGGGGCTTGATGGCAACTTCCGGATCCTCGCCTCGAAATTCAATTAATAAAAGCTTCCCGTTTTCTCTCAAACTTTGATAAACTGAATACAACATCTCTCGGGGGAATTCAAGCTCGTGGTAAACATCCACCATCAGCGCTAAATCGATAGATGCTATAGGGAGCTGAAGTGATTGCGGAGTGCATGCTTTCACTTCCACCCGATTATCTTTCAGCATTTTTTTTCGGGCACGTAAGATTTCCAGCATACCCTCTTGTATTTCCAATGCATACACCTTTCCCTTGGTTACTCTTTCGCTCATACGAAAGGAATAATATCCACTACCTGCCCCAATATCTGCCACAATGCTAGTAGAATTCAATGGCATTTTTTCAACAGCCAGCGAAGTGCCTTCCTCCTCATCTCTGTTTTCTCTTTCCAGCCAAAAACTTCCTCCAACGCCCATTACTGCTGCTATCTCTCTACCCATATAAAACTTACCTATTCCATCACGGGTTGCTTTCTTGTACGCATAGGCAGTATCCTGTGCACAGGCATGTAAAAAAAAGCTGGTAAAAAAAAGTAGTGCTGACAGTCTTATCCGCATGGCAGGTGTTTGTACAAAACTACACCTATTTGCATCAACTAGGCTGATGGTGCAGGTGGCTTAACATACAAAAGTCGCCACTGGATGATGGTGGCTATCGCCTGGATGATACCCATAATTATGAAAAGTACCTCAAAAGAAATATAATACGCAATCAGTCCGCCAATTGCAATGGCAATTCCTGATACCAAATGTGTATGTCCGCCGGCCACACTCCAAAAGAAAACATCATCTTTCTCATCCAGTTCTTTGGCAAAAATGGAATCCCACAAAGGAGTACAAATAGCTTCAGCAATTGCGAGCAGTATCTGAAGTATAAATAACTGGGTACTGTTGTGGACCAATAAATAGCCAAAAGTGAAAATAGTATTCAACGCATATCCAAAGACCAGTAATTCCTTTTTTTTGGTGGACTTGCTGAATAACTTTCCGAACACAATATACAATATACCCGAAGTGATCAGAAACAATGCCCAGGCATACGTGATGTCCAATAAATCACCACCTACTCTTTCTGCAAAAACAGTGAAGAGCGGTCCCAGCAGACCCTCACCGAAAAACCAGCAGATAGACGCGAGCAACAGAAGACGTTGGGTTTTATTGAGACGCATGTCAAGTATTTACTCCTATTGGAGTCTACGAATAAGCAAAGGTTTAATTGTCCCTTGCTGCTTTAACAAAATATTCTCAGCACTAATGACAGTGGGCTATAAGTGTATTTTTTCCAGGTGGGAAAAATGTGTCTGATATATCTGCTGCTTGTGCTCTTTGATATAGTTCAGGAAAGCTGATGCGACAGCAGTCAATTGTTTTTTTTGTAACCAAACCATGCGCCAGTTATTGCGCAAAGGGAAACCCTTGACCGGAATAATTGTAAGTTTATTAAGCATCAACTCATCAACTACGCTAACCAGTGGCAAAACAGAATATCCAAGTCCGGCAAGCACTGCCTGCTTCACTGCTTCCGTAGAAGTGAGCGAAAGTCCGATGCGCGGACTAATATTTGATTTCTGAAAAAATTGCTGCATCGTATACCGGGTACCAGATCCTTCTTCCCGAAAAATCAGTGGCAATTCTCTGAATAAGGCATTGCCCAGATTTTGTTGCAGAGATTGCACATTTTCTGTGGCACCAAAAAGATAGAGTCGATTGGGCATCAGTACCTCTTCATATAAATCTAAATCCGAAGGCATTACTGTAAGTACTACAAAATCTGCTTCATTGTTCCGAAGCCTTTCCATCACTTTATTTTTGTTGCTCACCTCCATGTCCAGTTCAACATGTGGATTTTCAGCTAAAAAATTTCTCAGGTAATAGGGTAAGATATATTTACCGGTGGAGGCAGAGGCGATGCGCAACTTACCAGATAAAACACCCTGAAAACGAAGTGAATGGTCTTTAATAGAATCTACTTCACCTAATACACGGCGGGCAATACTTTCAATTTCCCTTCCAAAATCTGTCACATATAATTTTCTCCCAATAACTTCTGTCAAAGGAAGATCAAATTGATCCTGCAGGTTCTTCAACTGTATGGATACTGCCGGCTGGGTCATGTTCAGTTCCCTGGCAGCCTGGGTAATACTCTTCATTTCAGCCACCACCAGGAACACTCTCAATTGATGTAAGGTGAAATTCATAAGTCAAATTTATTGCGAAGATAATAAGTATAAATAAAATTTTATGAATAAAAAGTGTCAATTTTGCAACATGAAAGTTAAAATCCCCACACGCATCACCATTGCCAGGGGAGATGGGATAGGTCCCGAAATTATGGATGCCACCCTGCGAATTATTACTGCTGCAGGATGTGCCATAGAAACAGATGAAATCATCGTGGGACAAGTTCCTCAAAAGCTGCGACCGGTGGAATTTAAACAGGGACTAACACATGTTACAACCACCTATGAACCCAATCAGCCAGCTACCAAGGAACTGGTTGGTGTAGATGTATTCATTTGTTACGCCAACAGAAACGCAGATGAACTGGCAGCACGTATTCAGAAAAGCCAATTCCAATCCATATCCCTTAAAATGATCACCAATCGCGGAACCAAAGTGTGGCCCGGTGGCTTTCCTGAGACTTTTTGCACTGATCACTGGAGATGTAGATTTACTTCCACCAATAAGGGCCCTATTTTATATGCCGATATCCTGGAATTAATGGAATCTGTTCATAATCAAGGCCTAGAAATCATTAAAACTGAAAACTTATATACTTTCGATGGGGTACCGGGATTCACGGCAGCCCAGGGACAATAATTCAACTATCCTTAACAATCAATTTTATGGAGCTAACATTAATCAACGGAATCTACCCCAAACAAGATGCTGTCGCTATTGTTACAGATATCTTCTCGATTAAAATACAATACCACAGAAAGCGCATTGCAGCAGGGAAGCTAACTGCCGAAGAGGCAGCACATGCTGAAAAGCGCATCGGGCAACTGGAAGCCAGCCTGGAACATCTGCTGAAAAAAAATCGAGGCGCACAAAGAGCCGGAGCTGAATATTGAGGCGCACATCGACCTGAATATATTTGCCCCCGTGACTCAGTGAACTGAACACACTGCGAAAAAAAATGTTATACTTTTACACCGGCAAAAAAACCGGTGTTTACCAGTTTAAACTCCTTTGTCAATAAGCATCAATGGCTAATCATTATCAATCGGCTGGAAAGGTTTTTCGCTCCATGCTTGCCTTGCTCAAGGTAGATCGGGCTGACATCAGTTCAATTTATTTCTATGCCATCCTTGCGGGTCTGGTTCAGTTGTCATTACCGCTGGGCATTCAGACTATCATCAACTTTGTGATGGCAGGAACTATATCCACCTCCATAGTCGTACTCATTTTAATGGTGGTTTCGGGTACGTTGATTGCTGGTTTACTTCAGGTACGCCAGCTCCAGGTAATCGAAAAACTAAAACAAAAAATATTCGTTCGCTATTCGCTGGAATTCGCAGACAGAATTCCCAAACTAGATGTTGAAAAAATGGATCAGTTCTACTTGCCCGAACTGGTGAACCGATATTTCGAAGTTCCTTCCTTCCAAAAAGGGATAGAAAAAATATTACTCGATCTGCCAACAGCAGTCATCCAAATGACCCTGGGATTAATGCTGCTTTCTTTTTATCATCCAATCTTCATCGCATTTGGTGCCATTCTAATTCTTACCATCGTACTCATCATTCGTTTCACTGTTCAACCCGGATTCAGTGCAGCACTCGAAGCCAGTGAATACAAATACAAAGTAGGTGCCTGGCTACAAGAACTGGCCAGAATGATTAAGTCTTTTAAATATACGCGTAACTGTGACATTCAGGTAAAGAAAACAGATGAACTCAGTACCGGTTACCTGCAAGCCAGAACTAATTACTTCAAGATCCTACTAACACAAGCCTGGAGCCTGATTGGATTCAAAACGCTGATCACAGCCGCTATGTTAATCGTGGGCGCCACTCTGCTGGTTGACCAACAAATCAATATAGGTCAATTCATTGCAGCTGATCTCGTGATCATTACTATCATTGGATCAGTTGAAAAATTTCTTTTCAGTCTGGATGCCTTTTATGAAATGTTCACCTCCATTGAAAAGATGAACATCGTTATCCGTGCTGACAAAGAAACAGAAGGGAAAGCTTCCCTTAATGTTAGTTCTGAGGGAACGAGAATTGAATTTCGGGATGTAAACTTTGCCTATCCACAAGGAGAAACCATACTGCACAAAATAAATCTGACAATTGAACCCGGACAGATCGCACTTTTAACAGGCCCGTCCGGCGGTGGCAAATCAAGTCTCTTCCGCCTGCTTACCGGAGCGTTTAAACACACCGAAGGAAACGTGTTAATCGATGGATTGCCCATCTCTAATTACAAATTATCCTCCCTTCGTCAACACACCGGTATTCTCTTCAATCAATTAGATATTTTCCACGGTAGTCTCCTGGAAAACATCACCATGGCTGACCCCCAAATTACAATTGAGGAAATCATGGAGGTAGCAAAGTATACCGGACTAACCGCATTTATTCAGTCACAACCTCAAGGATTTGATACGCTTCTCGATCCTCTTGGGAAAAGACTAACCCAAAGCATCCGCCAGCGAATTCTGCTAACCCGATCCCTTATGGGGAAAAGCAGGTTGCTTTTACTGGTAGAACCATTCCAGCAACTGAATCAACAGGATAAGATTAACCTGCTTGAATTCATCCGACAACGCCGGTCAACAGCCATTATCATTGCAAAAGATAAGGACATGAGTTTATACGATCTGGTTGCAGAAATGAAGGAAGGTAAACTCGAAAAAATCAAGTAACCATGGAGCCATTTATTTCAACGCCCATAGAATCTGAACTGCAGAAGTCGAAGCTGAATTCCTTCCAAACTATATACCACATAGAAAAAAAGAGCCGCATCAAAAAGTGGATGTTATGGACAGTCATTATTCTGCTGGTGATTTTTTTTCTTCCCTGGACTCAAAATATTCGTGCCACCGGCTCAGTTACCACCCTCCAACAAGACCAACGACCACAGGAAGTAAACAGCGTCATCCCGGGAAGCGTAGTGAAATGGTACGTGAAAGAAGGTGATTACGTTCATGCCGGAGATACATTACTACAACTGGGAGAAGTAAAAACAGACTATTTCGATCCTGAACTTTTAAAGCGTACCAGCGAACAGGTAGGGGCCAAACAAAAAAGTATTGAAAATTACAACAACAAAGCAGGAACCGCACAACTTCAGGTAGTAGCACTCAGAAATGCACTCGAACTGAAACTAAATTCCATCGACAACAAACTACAACAGCAATACCTAAAAGTAGCTAGTGATAGCAATGACCTGATAGCTGCACAAAATGAACTGTCTATCTATAATCGTCAGCTGGATGCAGGTAAGATCATGTATGAGAGTGGGAGCATTGCCTTAATTGAGTTGGAAAAAAGACGTGCCAACTTTCAAAATGGAGTTGCTAAAAAAATCAGTATAGAAAATAAATTCTTGCAAAATAAACAAGAGATTAATAACCTGTTAATCGAAAAAAGAAGTGCCCTGCAGGAATATACCGACAAGATTGCCAAGGCTGAAGGTGACCGATTCAGTGCTATTTCAGCCGCAGCATCAGAAGAATCCGAAGTAGCTAAACTCCGCAATCTGTATGCTAACTACGATGCCAGAAATAAATTGTATTACGTTCGGGCACCGCAGAGTGGACAAATCACTAAAGCAAAAAAAGCCGGTATCGGGGAAATGCTCAAGGAGGGCGATATGCTGGTAGAGATCGTACCGGAAAAAGTACAGTTCGCTGTTCAGCTTTTCATAGACCCTATGGATCTTCCACTAATCTCCATCGGCCAAAAAGTACGGTTCATTTTCGATGGCTTCCCTGCCATCGTATTTAGTGGTTGGCCGCAAAGTAGCATCGGTACTTTCGGAGGAAAAGTGGCTGCTATAGAAACCAATGTTAGTACCAATGGGAAATTCAGGGTACTTGTAAAAGAAGACGATCCCACACACCCCTGGCCCAAACAATTGCGCATGGGTGGTGGTGCGAAAGGAATCGCCCTGCTAAAAGACGTACGTGTTTATTATGAATTGTGGCGAATCATCAATGGATTCCCTCCAGAATATTATCAATCGGAAACCAGCAACAATGGCGGGAATAAAAATTAAATTACGCTGTTTGTTGTTCGGACTGATAGCATCCTTGTCAACCATGGCACAGATGCCTGCAACCAATGGAGAAGTTTTATCGCTTCCAACCGTACTGGACTGGGTTCGCAAATATCATCCTGTAGCCCGCCAGGCAGTCTTAATAACAGAAAGAGCCGACGCAGAACTCACTGCTGCCAGAGGATCTTTTGACCCTGTAGTTGGATTTGACATAAGTAGAAAAACTTTTGACGGAAAAAATTATTACAATTATTCCAACGGAGAGCTCCAAATTCCTTTTGCTGCACCACTAACATTAAAAACCGGATTAGAAAATACAAGAGGTCTTTTCACTAATCCGGAATTAGGTGAAGGTAGAATGAGTTACCTGGGAATTGAAGTACCATTGGGTAACGGATTAATCATTGACAAAAGGAGGGCAGCCTTACAGCAGGCCAAGTTGATGAAGACGATGAGTGTGCAAGACCGACTAGCGCAAGTCAACGACCTCCTGCTGGAAACCTATGCAGCTTATTGGCGTTGGGCAGGAGCCTGGGAAATCAATCAGCTCATTTCACAGTTCGCTGTTAATGCCGCAAACCGCCTTCAACTGGTAAGAATCAATTGGCAAAATGGTGACCGGTCAGTGATGGACACCGTCGAAGCGTACGCCCAATTACAGCAGATTAAATTGCTTCAATCAGAAGCAGCCATGAAGCTGAATAATATGGCCATAGAACTCTCCTACTTTCTTTGGCAAGCAGATGACCAACCCGTT
>JBJTJJ010000384.1:0-7388 GCA_046095445.1 Sediminibacterium sp. | reverse complement strand
ACAATGAACTGTATAAGGATATTTCTTATAAAATGCAATCTCTTTCAGACGATGAAATCAACCGTTATCTGGAAGAAAATACTTCTACCGAAACAATCGAATGGCAGCCGGAGGAAACAAATTAAGTATATGCAAAGAAAGAATCTACAATATGTATTGATTGGATGCTTGCTACTGTTTTTCGTAGTCGGAATTTCTACTAATATCGTGGCACAGCGTCTCCAGCCGGGAGAGAGAATGGCTCAAATGCAGGGCTTGAAAATAGAATTCATCAATCGTTACCTAAAGCTCACACAAGCCGACTCAGGCTTTTGGCGGGTCTATTATCCCTATGTTGCTGAAATCAAGCGAGCTAAACTGAACAACACAGATGATGTAATCGAGGCAGAAGAAAAAATTCTTGCCATCCGCAAAAAATATCAACCTGAATTCAGGAGAATCCTGGGCTCGGAAGAAAGAGCTCAGAAAGTATATACCATCGATCGGGAATTTGCTAAACTGGTTCGGGAGGAAATGCAAAAAAGATCCGGCCGCTTACGTCAATAAGGCATCACCGGGCATACAAAGGGGTTTGTATATCATGGTAGAACAGAAATGTTCTATGGTCGGTAGCAGCTTCCTCCCACCATTTTTTTCTTAGTTCCATGGCTCGTCTTCCATCGAGATCGTACTTAGCAATGAATTTATTTTTCAATTGGTGCAATTGCGGTGCTTCATCGCCACCGAAAAAAATAATTTTTCCATTGGTGTGAATACTGAATACCTGGTGATACCGGCTGTGGCCGCCACTTAACTGGTAGTTAATGGAATCATCTATCCATCCTTCATCCTCTTCCAGCCAGCACACACGGCTGAATTCTTCCAGCAATTGAACATATTCCGGTTGGTAGGAGGCAGATTGTTTACTCATGGCCAGCTCAAATTCCCTGCGTTGACAGTAATAGGTGGCGTAAGGAAAACTTATGAATCTTTCACGCTCATCTTTTGAAAGATAACTGATCCCCCCTGCATGGTCGCGGTGCAAATGACTCAACAACACTTTGGTTACTTGATAGGGTTCAATGCCGGCTTGTTGTAAGTTGCGGTGGATGGCAGGTACACCCTGCTCATCACAAAAGCCCAGTCCGGTATCGAGGAGTATCACATCCTTTTCTGTAACGACAGCGAAGGGTTGAATTTCCACTAAAAGACTACCCCGGCTGCGTTCTTTCAACTCATCTTCCCCCACTGTAAATGGAATAAATTGTTTGGTGGCATCAATGGTAAAGCTGCCTTCCGACAGGGGTATGATTTGCATGATGCAAAGCTAATGCTTGCCTGCCTTTATCGCAACACCATCTGTCTGTCTGCATCCAGTCGCAGTAAAATGAAAAGTAAAATGGTAAAAGTTAGCAGGGAGGAGCCGCCATAACTGATCAATGGTAAAGGGATACCAACAATCGGGAAAAGTCCGATGGTCATGCTCACGTTTACAGCTATGTGAAAGAAAAAAATACTGGCAACCGAATAGGCATATACCCTGCTGAAAGTACTGCGCTGTCGTTCTCCCATTTGTATCATGCGGAAGAGCAAGAAAAGATACAGGCCTAACAAGAGGCAACTTCCTGCAAAACCAAAAGCTTCTCCCAGGGAAGTAAAAATAAAGTCGGTATGTTGGGCGGGTACATATTTTCCTCTAGTCTGTGTACCCTTGAGAAATCCTTTGCCAAAAAATCCTCCCGAGCCAATGGCGATCTTACTTTGCCTCACATTATAATCATCCGGTTTTTTGACTGTTTTGTCTTTTGCTTTTTTGGCAGATTTTTTATTCAGACTGCAATCGTAATCTTTTCCCACCATGCTATAGATGCGGGTACTCTGGTAACATTCCAGCACATTATTAAAAATATAAGGCACCAGAATTCGTTGGGTTCCTACACTTAATACCCAGGCAGCTACGACCAGTGTGATGATTCTTTTGTTCCTGCGAATAGCTTTCCTCAAAGCATACAGAATAAACATGGCAATCAGCGTGAGCAATCCTGCCAGTAAATTGGGTTCAATGATCAGCGATGCGATCACCAGTATACCGAATGAGAGGGCAATCAACAGAATCTGAGCAGGCATACCCTCCCGATACATGGGTATCAGAAAAGCTGTATAGACCAGTGCAAGTCCGAGTTCATGTTGTAAGATCGACAATACAGCAGGCAATAAAGCAATGGCAGCTGCCAGTAATTGTGACTGTATCTTTTTAAAAATGGTTTCGGGTTGGGATAAATATTTTGCCAATGCCAGTGCTGCAAAAATTTTACATAATTCTGCAGGCTGAAGGTTAAAGCCCCCTCCCAGGGGTATCCAGCTTTTAGAGCCATTGATATTCTTGCCTATAACAAAGGTGGCGAGCATCAATACAATACCTGTTACATAAGATAGGTTGGCAAGGGCAGTGAACAATTTGCTATCGGTCAAGACAATGAACATGCCCACTACTGCACAAAAGGCAGCAAATAAAATCTGTTTGCTATAGTTGGTCTTTCCTTTAAAAAAGGTGCCTGCCACACTGTCCCCTGTTTGGTATTCAACCATAAATATGCATAGCACACCTATTGCTACCAGTGCTCCGTATAACCAGACAACTGTCCAGTCGATGCCTTTCGCCAGTGTATTGTTGCGGGAACTTGCCATATCAGCTATTGAGTGTCTTTTTTCTTTTTTCTACAATTGATGATAAAATCCCTTCGCTTTTTGCATGCGTTGAGAAGGGGTTGGCCGGCTTTCTGTTATTCTTGGGTGGACTCATTTCTACTCCGGTGGTTACTTTTCCGGCCGCGTTTTGTTGACTTAATTGAAGTTTCTGTTCTTTTGCTTTTTGTATTTCTCTTTCTTTCTTTTTGCGCAGTGAATCATTTTTGATCATTTCCTGGCGCATGAGTTTGGGAATGAGATTTTTATTGACCATCAGGTCATATTTATCTTTTCTGGCTTTTCCGGTGATTGAATCTTTCAGGTATTTTTCCATCAGCAAACTCGCAATCGGCGCGGCTGCCCATGCCCCTTGTCCGGCATTTTCACAGATCACTGCGATGGCAATTTTTGGATTGTCTTTAGGTGCGAAAGCACCAAAGAAAGAGTGGTCTTGTTGTTTTTCTACGCGGCCATTCACGCGGGCATAATTTTCTACCGTTCCGGTTTTACCGCATACAACAACCCCCGGAACGGCAGACGCTGCTGCTGTTCCAATTTCCATCACCGCCTGCATGGCATTCTGTTCTGCTTCATATATCTGTGTAAATACGCGCTTGTCAGCCCATCTCTTTACTTTGAATGATTCCAGTAGCCCATTTTCATCACCCCCTTCTATTGAATCAATTATATGGGGCGTATAAAACCATCCCTTGTTGGCTATGATGGCCATCACATTGGCCATCTGTAACATAGTTGTGTTTACCTCCCCTTGTCCGATCGCATTGGAAATAATATTACAGGGAAAGAAGCGATTGCCATAAATCTTTTTATAATAGTCTGAAGTAGGCAGTAGACCTCCTCTCTCAGATGGAAGATCAATACCTAACCGCTTGCCTAATCCGAAAGAACCGGCATAGGTATTGAATACATTCAAGGCACTGTCAGTGGTTTTGTACCTGGGTTGGTCAAGCAGTCTTTTGTAAACAGTGGAGAAATAACTGTTGTCACTATGGGCCACTGCTTCTTTGAAAGCGAAAGTGCCCTTATCCAAACATTTGGGTTTACCAGTGCCGCAGCCGGTGAAGTAGCCCGGACAACTTACTGTGAATTTCTCGTCTATGACTCCTTCCGATAGTCCGATTAGGCCAACGATTGTTTTGAAAGTAGAGCCGGGAGAATAGTTGTTTTGTATCGCACGGTTATTAAAAGGTTTGCGGGGATCATTCAGTAATTCAGCGAAATGTTTTTTGCGTTGATTGCCTGTTAAATAGTTCGGATCAAAAGTCGGTGCACTCACCATACACAGAATGCCTCCTGTCTGCGGATCGATGGCTACTACGCTGCCCACTTTATTGGTCATCAGCTCTTCCGCCATTTTTTGAAGTTCTACATCCAGTGAAGAGAACATATTTTTTCCCGCGACTGCGGCCGTATCATACATGCCTTTCTGATATTCTCCCTGTAAGCGGCTCTTGTTATCGCGGATATAGTTTTTCACGCCTCTGCGGCCCATCAGTATTTTCTCGTACGTCCTTTCCAGACCTGTTCTACCTGCATAGTCTCCCATTTGATATCCTTCATCTTTATGCACGCGCAGGAAAGTAGTATCAACCTCGTCGATGTATCCCAGCAGGTGTCCTGCTGCATGGTAGGGATAATTGCGAACAGAACGTTCACTGAGTGAGAAACCACTGAATTTATAGAGATTTTCATTCAGGCGTGCGAATATTTCCGGGGAAAGCATGGGCTCAAAAATGCCCGGACGAACCATCCCGTTTTTGAAAATCAAATCACGCATTCTTTTCTTGTACTCAGTAGTATCAATCTGCAGCAAAGCACACAGACCTGCAGTGTCATTTCCCCTTGCATCAGCGGGAACCACCATCAGGTCATAGATGATCATGTTTTCCAGGATGGGCTTTCGGTTCCTGTCGAAAATAATTCCACGATCGGGATATATGATTTTACGATAAACAGCATTGCTTTCTGCTGCCAATTTATACTTGGTAGAAAAAATCTGGAGGTTGGCCAACTGGATCAATATCACCAGCACGACAACTGCAAAAATGAATTGAATAATTTTCCCCCTGCTTTGGTTAAATACCGACATGTCGCCTCATTGGTGTAAACTGTAATCCTTGTGATGCAAATTTGATGAAATGCAGCACATCTTTTGTCAGTTCGGTGAAATATTTTTCTTTTGTCTCTTTTTATTTTCCGGCACGGGAAGCTTCTTTCCTGGGAACCAGTAACTCGGCAATCAGAATCAATAAGAGACTGATTGCTGTGGTACCTGTTACTTTCCCTATGAAATAAAAGAAGTTTCCAAATTGTAGCCATTCGATCAATACGAGGCAGATATGGTGAATCAGGGAAAGAATACCTGCATAGGTAATATAGGGTACCCAGCCCATGGTTTTGTGCCCCGGTTCCTTGTATCCGGCCTCAGCCGTTTCCTGTGCCAGCAGCAGTTGCAGGAGAAATGGCCTGAGATAAGCAATCAACAAACAGGGAGATGCATGCAATCCAATGGTGCCTGTAAAAAAATCCAGTGAGAGGCCAAACAGAAAGGCAACCAGCAGCAGGGCCACCCGGTTAATACCGATGGGTAGCCATAAAATAAACAGAAAATAGAGGTAGGGAACAATGAACTGATGCAGCGGGGGTATGGTATTCAAAACAAATACCTGTAACAGAATGAATAGGATAAACCGGAAAATATGTTTGATGACCGGGTTCATTGTTTGTTGGGCGTTGATTGATCCAGATCGAATTGTTCATGGTAAAAGGCATTGTCAATCAGATATACATATTGGATGCTGAAGAAGTTAACAGCTGTTTTGATGCGGAGCGTATAAAAATTACTTTCCGCATCAGAACTGATCTTGTTGACCGTACCAATGAGTAACCTGGAAGGGAAATTGGCAGAATAGGTACTCGTAAGAATAGTATCTCCGGGTTTAATTACCGAGCTTTTAGGGATATCCGTAAGAATGAGGTAACTCGGATCAGCTCCATCCCATTCCAGACTTCCTGCCACCCCATCTTTTTTCAACATAGCACTTACCTTACTCTTGCGGTGCAGCAAACTCATGATGCGACTGATGTTGGGTCCGGCCTCTACCACTATACCCACAATTCCTTGCGGGGAAGCAACTGCCATACCTTTTTTTACTCCCTGCAGGGTACCTCTTTCAATCGTCAGGTAATTGTTTTGCAGCGTTACCGTGTTGCCGATAACATGTGCCGGCAAAAAGCGAAACTTCCTCGTTCTGCCGGTGGAATCTCTGGTTGTACTATCACTTACAATGATTTGTTTTGCGGCCGTATCAATGAAGTTATCTTTTAACAGGTTACGCAGTTGCGCATTTTCTTCTGCTAAAAGTCGGTTGGTTTCTCTGAGTGCGAAATACTGGGTAACGCCACTGTATTGTCTGTTGATCCTTCCGGTAACTTCATTGGCGGCGGTGGAGAAAACCGTATTGTGACTTTCGCTGCTTCTGCTTAATAAAATGATGCAGATTATCTGCAACACCAGAAAGCTGATGAATGTAAAGTAACGTTGTATGAAAAGAAAAATATTCCTCAAGGCCCTTTACCAATTAAGATGCGATATAGAAATTAAAACGGTGAATGAAATGACTCGTAAAAACAATATTGGATGCATGAATGCATGGTGACGCTTGCATTAGCGCATGATGAACGGGAAGCGCTGATAATTTTTCAATGCCAAACCTGTTCCGCGCACCACACTCTTCAGCGGATCGTCTGCCACGTGCACCGGCAATTTGATTTTTGCACTCAGTCGCTTATCCAGTCCTCGCAGCAATGCACCACCACCAGTGAGATAAAGGCCTCTTCTGTAAATATCAGATGCAAGCTCGGGTGGCGTAGTTTCCAGTGCTTTGAGAATCGCCTCCTCAATTTTGAAAATACTTTTATCGAGTGCTTCTGCAATTTCCTGGTAGCTCACCATGATTTGTTTGGGTATCCCCGTTACCAGGTCTCTTCCATTCACAGGGATATCATCCGGTGGATTGTCCAGGTCTTTCAAAGCAGCACCTACATTGATTTTAATTTGCTCTGCTGTACGCTCACCAATCAACAAACTATGGTAGCGGCGCAATGCTTCCATGATGTCGGCAGTGAATTCATCACCGGCAATTCTGATACTCTGGTCGCAAACAATTCCTGCCAATGCAATAACAGTAATACCGGTAGTACCACCACCAATATCAATGATCATATTGCCGACAGGTTCTTCCACATCAATTCCGATACCCAGCGCAGCGGCCATTGGTTCATGAATCATGTATACTTCTTTCGCACCTGCTTGCTCTGCACTATCACGCACCGCTCTTTTTTCCACCTCTGTGATCGAAGATGGAATACAGATGACCATTCTCCAGGCCGGAGGAAACAAGGGCTTTTTCTGGTAGATCATTTTGATCAACTCCCGTATCATCAATTCGGCAGCATTGAAGTCGGCGATTACCCCATCTTTCAAAGGACGAACTGTTCTTATGCTCTCGTGTGTTTTTTCGTGCATCAACAATGCCTTCCTTCCCACCGCCAACACCTCTTTCATATTGTTGCGGTTGAGTGCAATGATGGAAGGCTCATTCACCACTACTTCATCGTTGTGTATGATCAGGGTATTGGCAGTACCCAGGTCCATTGCTATTTCTTGCGTAAAAAAATTAAAAATCGACATGTTCTTT
>JBJTJJ010000383.1:0-4540 GCA_046095445.1 Sediminibacterium sp. | reverse complement strand
GGGTAATGGATTCCATGAACCGCTTGGCTTCATCATACACACCACGCGGACCAACCGGATTAACATTGCCCCAGTAGTCCTCATTTTGCGGATGCACCAGCGGATCCCCATATACCTCACTGGTAGATGCTACCAGAATCGTAGCTTTCTTTTCCTTCGCCAATCCCAAACAATTGTGTGTTCCCAACGCACCCACTTTCAGGGTTTGTATAGGAATCTTCAAATAGTCTATCGGACTCGCAGGGGAAGCAAAGTGCAGGATATAATCTAAAGGACCGCTAACATGAATGAACTTGGTTACATCATGGTGATAGAAATCAAATTGAGGTAACTCAAACAGGTGTTCGATGTTGTGCAGGTCTCCCGTAATCAGGTTATCCATACCAATCACATGGTATCCTTCCTTGATGAATCGATCACAAAGATGTGATCCGAGAAAGCCTGCTGCAACGGTGATGAGAACTCTTTTCATAGTTATAATTTTATCAAGCGGCATCAGTTCCACGTCCGACACTTTCATAATGATACCCCAATGATTTCATCTGTTTCACATCGAACAAATTTCTGCCATCAAAGATGACCTTGTTTTTGATGGTATTTGAAATTCTATCAAAATCAGGTGTCCTGAATTCACTCCATTCGGTGGCGATTACCAATGCATCTGCACCTTCCAATGCTTCATAAGGATTTGCAGCATACTGTATTGCATCACCCAATAATTTTTTTACATTGTTCATGGCTTCAGGATCAAAAGCCATAATGGTTGCACCTTCAGCAGTAAGCGCTTCTATGAGGTGCAGGGCCGGGGCCTCGCGGATATCATCTGTATTCGGTTTAAAAGCCAACCCCCACAGCGCCAGTCGAACACCCTTCAGATTATGGTTAAAGTATTTCCGGATCTTAGGTATCAGGTGCTTTTTCTGCCGCTCATTGACTGACTCGACTGCCTTCAGAATACTGAAATCATAGTTCACTTCTTCCGCAGAATGTATCAGTGCCTGCACATCTTTCGGGAAACAACTTCCTCCATAACCGATACCGGGGAACAAGAAACGCTTTCCTATCCGTTCATCACTTCCGATACCTCTTCTCACCATATCAACATCTGCCCCCATGCGCTCGCATAACTGGGCAATCTCATTCATGAAAGAAATTTTCGTTGCCAGGAAAGAGTTGGCAGCATACTTGGTCAATTCAGCGGACTTCTCATCCATGAAAATCACCGGATTCCCCTGACGTACAAAGGGAGCATACAAATCACTCATGATCTGGCGGGCACGATCGGAACGGGTGCCAATCACAACACGATCGGGTTTCATGAAATCATCCACTGCTACTCCTTCCCGCAAAAATTCCGGATTGCTCACCACATCGAACGCTCCTTTATAACGGGCAGCAATAGTATTGTGCACTTTTTCAGCAGTACCAACCGGAACAGTGCTCTTATCAACAATCACCTTGTAATCGGTCAGCAGTCCACCCAAATCTCCTGCAACCCCCAAAACATACCGAAGGTCAGCAGATCCATCTTCCCCGGGAGGTGTAGGCAATGCCAGAAATATGATCTGTGCTTCCTCTATTCCTTCCTGTAAACTAGTCGTGAATTGAAGCCGGCCTTCCCGCAGGTTGCGCAAAAATATTTTTTCTAATCCCGGCTCATAGATTGTGATCTCACCTGCACTGAGTTTTTTTACTTTCTCAGCATCTATGTCTACACAAACAACTTTGTTGCCGGTTTCTGCAAAACAGGTGCCTGTCACCAATCCAACATACCCGGTACCAACTACAGCAATTTTCATGAAATTTATTTTAACTAAGGAAATTATTAACGTGTCTGGTGATCCATTCCAATTGTTCTTCCTCCATTTCAGTATGAACCGGCAAAGAGATAACTCTTTCTGTTAACCAGTCCGTAACGGGCATATCCGGTAAGTTATCAGTATTGCCCGCAAACATGGGCTGACGATGCCCGGGAACGGGATAATATATCATGGAAGGAATCTGGTTGTCCGATAAATATTTAGCCAGTGCATCTCTGTTGGCATCATTGATGATGGGCGTGTATTGGTGAAAAACATGTGAACTATAGGGTGCCACAACAGGCGTTTGAATGTGCGGATTACCTGCAAATGCGCGGTTATAATATTCGGCAACTTGCTGTCTCGACTTATTGTAAGCATCCAGGTGCTTTAGTTTGATGCGCAGGATGGCTGCCTGAACAGAATCAAGTCTTGAGTTACAACCCACGCGCTCATGGTAATAGCGTTTTTGTTGTCCGTGATTGGCAATCATGTTCAGTTGATGAGCCAGTTCTGCATCGCGCGTAAAAATGGCACCCCCATCTCCGAAAGCACCCAGGTTTTTGCTGGGATAAAAGGAAGTCGTACCGATGGTTCCCATGGTACCGGTTTTATATACACGACCATCTCCCGAAGTATAATCACATCCGATGGCCTGGGCATTGTCTTCAATTACGTAGAGTCCGTGTTCACGTGCAATTTGCAGAATTGCATCCATAGGAGCTGCATGCCCGTAGAGATGCACCGGCACAATGGCTTTGGTTCGGGGTGTAATTGCTTTGCGCAGTGCCTCCGGATCCATACAGAAAGTATGTGGATCAACTTCTACAAATACCGGACGAAGACGCAGCAAAGCCACTACTTCGGTCGTAGCTATATACGTGAAAGAAGGAGTGATTACTTCATCTCCCGGCTCGAGTCCGAGTGCCATCATTGCGATTTGCAGCGCATCGGTTCCATTGGCACAAGGTATGGTATGCACCCCGCCCATGTAAGCACTTAGTTCAGCAGCAAACTCTTTTACCCATTTGCCATTGATATAAGCAGCACTGTCGAGTACCTCCTGAATGGCAGCATCCACCTCTGTTTTTATATGCAGGTATTGGGTTTTGGTATCTACCATCTGTATCGATCGCATGGGCCTTCTCGTTTGAGCGGCAAAATTACTATAAATAAGCCATTGCAGCAGTTGGCTTCAGGCAGGGGGGCAACAGCAGCTATGCTTTAAGATTTTATTGAGTATTTTCACACTTTAACCCGCTCTATGCTGTTGTACCAGATTTTTTTACTGCTTTATCCGTTGGCAGCCCGCCTGGCAGGATTTTTCAATGAAAAGGCACGAAAATGGACGAAGGCACAGGCATCTGCCCTGAAAGAAATTGAACAATGGCAGCCCGAACGACCTGTTATCTGGATGCACTGTGCCTCCCTGGGTGAATTTGAACAAGGGTTACCGGTATTACAGTCCATCAGGAAAGAGTATCCCGGTTATGAAGTTTTGCTCAGCTTCTTTTCTCCCTCAGGATATGAACCCTGCCGCCAACACCCTGTTGCCAACAAAGTGGTTTACCTCCCCCTCGATGGCCCCCACACAGCCAAAAAATGGATCAATACCATAAATCCTGCCTTGGTGATTTTTGTCAAATATGAATTCTGGTATTATTACCTGGAAACACTGCACAACCGAAATACTCCTGTGTTACTGATTGCCGCCATTTTTCGTCCTACTCAACCCTTCTTCCACTGGTATGGAGGATTATACCGAAAAATGCTTGCCTACTACCGTCACATTTTGGTGCAAGACCGGGCATCTGCCGATCTGCTGGCAACCATTCCTGGTTCAGTACCTGTAACAGTTGCCGGTGATTCTCGCTTTGACCGTGTCATAGAGATAGCACAGAACCCTATTTCCTTCCCCGCAATTGAAACATTCCTGCAGGGAAAAAAGGTTTTTGTTGCCGGCAGTACCTGGCCGGAAGATGATAAGGCCCTCCGGCACTTTGTGAGCAATACTCCTGAAGTCTTTCATATTATCGTACCCCACCTGACAGATGAAGCAACCATCGAACGCTGCCTGCAAACTTATCCAGATTCGATTAGTTATTCGGATTGGAACAATAAATGGAATTCACAACCCAACAACAAAGAACAGTACAAGACACTGATCATTGATACCATCGGGATGTTGAGTAGTCTCTATCGGCATGCAACAGTCGCTTATGTGGGGGGCGGCTTTGGTGCGGAAGGCATACACAATGTGCTGGAAGCTACAGTTCATGGCATTCCTGTTGTGATCGGACCTATCTATGATAAATTCAGGGAGGCAGTTGAATTGGTGGAAAGAAATGGAATTTACGTTGCGGCTACAGCGATTGAACTGGAAGCAGAACTTCTTCGCTTATTGAATGATGAGAACCTACGGACATCTATCGGAAAGATAGCCCAACAATATACAAGAGAAGGCGGTGGTTCCGCCCAAAAAGTAATTCAGTTGATTCAGGTGAATCGTCTTCTCACCAGATGATCGAATGACTGAACCAGCGGGCTGCTATCTTGCCAGCCCAGTTTGGTCTTCAACTCTCTTTCAATCCAAAAACGTGCTTCGGGAAAGATGGAAAACCCTTGAATGGTTTTGAGGCTTCTTTCAAACATCACCTCATCTCCACGGAACAATTCATGAATAAAAAGAAATCGGTTTCTAGGACTGATGGCTCTTTTGAGGTCTTTGACAGGTGTATTAG
>JBJTJJ010000382.1:0-1922 GCA_046095445.1 Sediminibacterium sp. | reverse complement strand
ACTCTGTATTTAAATTACAGTACTAATTTATTTAAAAAAAGAAAGATTATTAAAATACATTTTTTTTAAATTTAAAGTTGAAATCGACTTTATAAGCTAGTATTAATCAAAGAAATAGACTGTTTAATCTTCAGGTCTAATTGTTATGACCTATACCCGTTAAGCTTACCCTTTCATATTTCCCTCATAATTTGTTGACCTATTGGTAACACCCTTCTAATACAATGGCAACGTGGTTCTCGTTTTTTTATAAAACAACCTCGTGAAAAATCCACTCATACTTTTCTTTTTCACTTTTGCACTCAATACATCCGCACAACAGCAGTCCCCCAATGTGTTCATTATTACCACAGATGGATTCCGTTGGCAAGAAGTATTCGAAGGTGCGAACCCCCAACTTCTATCAAATCCATCTCTGGTCGCCGACACGACTGCCTGTCAGCAATTATTTGGAGGCGAGAGTTCGGAAATACGCCGTAATAAACTGCTGCCGTTTTTCTGGCAGGTGATTGCCAGGCAGGGACAAATCTTGGGCAATAGGAACTTCAATAACAAGGTCAACGTTGCTAATTTTTACAAAATATCTTACCCGGGATACCAGGAAATGCTCACTGGTGTTGCACCTTCACGACTAAACCCCAATTGGGCTGTCAATAGCAGGCGGTCAACGGTACTGGAATCAGCTAACAACCTCGCGGCGTACAATGGCAAAGTAGTTGCCTTTTGTTCCTGGAACATTTTGCCCTTCATCTTACGTGAAAATGAGACTAAAATTCCCGTGAATGCCGGCTACGAAAGGGTACCCGAGGAAAATGATCCTATGGGGAAACTTATAAATCAGGTTCAATCATACTTGCCCGTAGAACATACCCGTAATGACCTGTTAACTTATGTCGCTGCCAAGAACTATCTGCAACAAAACCATCCCAAAGTACTTTTTTTGGGACTTGGAGAAACCGATGAGTATGCCCATCGCGGTAATTATGACCAATATCTGATGAAGGCACACCAATTCGATCGGCTGCTGTCTGATCTTTGGTACTTTGTACAATCAGATCCTTTTTACAGAAACAATACCACCTTTATCATTACAACTGATCATGGGAGAGGTAGCAATTCAAGGAAATGGGGTACCCACGGTTTCTGGGTGAGGGGTTCCGGGGAAGTATGGACTGCACTGTTGGGACCTACTATAGAACCTTTAGGAGAAATGATTCAGACACAAACTACCTGGCTGAAACAAGTTGCCGAGATGGTAAACTCCATCATCCAAAAAAATCCTCCACCAATTCCGACTCTTCTGACTGAAAATAAAGTGATTCCAATTTCACAGGTAGCAGATGAAAAACTGATCGGCTCAATATCCGGAGGGCAAAATCAACACTAACGAGTAAGCCGATTCCCCTTTGACTGAAAATCTTCCTGGAAGTTAAGAAAAAGTTGGAGCCAGAATCAACTAACCAAAAAAGGGAAAGAAGTTAGGAAAGCAGCCCCTGACGTGCCAAAAACTCTAGTTTAGTATTGGCATCTATGAGCCGCTCTGTCAATTCGCGGTTTTTCTGACGTAAATCCACCACCTCGAAGGCCTTGATGATAAAATTCTTGATATCATCCTCATTCCAGGGTTTTGTGAGGTACTTGTAGACCTGACCTACGTTGATGGCATCAATAACGGCGTTGATATCGGTATAACCTGTGATCAGAATCCGAATAGGGTCGGGGTGGGATTGTAAAATGGACTGAAAAAACTCGATACCGGTCTCCTTGGGCATCCGCTGGTCGCTCAGAATCACATGAATCTCCTCAGCATTCAGGATTTTTCTGCCTTCTTCGGCAGATTCTGCAGTAAACACGTTGAAAACCCTACGGAAGGAAGCTTTGAACGAATTGATGTTATTCGGTTCGTCATCAATATATAATAC
>JBJTJJ010000381.1:0-1101 GCA_046095445.1 Sediminibacterium sp. | reverse complement strand
ATTATATACTACATCACTACTACATCAGAAATAAAAAATGAACACATCAAAAAAAATAATACCTTTTCTCAATGAAAAAAGTTTACTTCTTGCTGATTTGCAGTCAGATCCTTTTTCAATCCTTTGGCCAGAGTACCATTGGGATGCCTGATATTGTCAACCATCCCAAAAAATCTTACGGTGGTGGCTTACAGAACTGGGATATCAGCCAAGATGAGGCAGGGAATATTTTTGTTGCCAACAACGAAGGACTTCTCAGCTATGATGGGAGATTCTGGACGATTCACCCACTCCCCAATAGAACAATTGTACGGGCTGTATTGGTGGCTCGAAACGGTAGAATTTATGTAGGTGGTCAGGATGAACTGGGGTTTTATGAAGCCGATGCTGGAGGCAAACTGGTGTACAAATCATTACTTCCGAAAATTCCCTCTGAAAACAGGAAATTCGGTGATGTTTGGGATATCGTACAAATCAATCAGGATATTTGGTTTCGATCACCAAAACTCTTGTTTAAATTCAGCGGCAGTGGAATGGCCGTTTTTCCTGCCTCCTCTGAATGGGGGTTTTTGGGTGCTGTGAATGAAAAAGTATATGCACAGGATTTCGAAAAGGGTCTTTTAATTTATGAGAATGGGGCTTGGCGGAATCTATTCAGCAACAACCCGTTACCCGTAAATGATGCCATAACAGGACTACATTCTATGGACGGCAATCAACTCATGGTTATTCATCTGAAATCGGGGGTTTTCAAAACCGATGGTGCCGGATTGAAGCCCATGAAGCATCCCGATCTATCCATAATCCAATCTTCGCGTATTTATGCCACTGAAAAATTACCAGATGAAAGATTCGCACTGGCTACCAATACCAACGGTGTTTACATTATTGACAAAACCGGGAAAAGGGTTCAGCACTTCGGGCTGAAAGAGGGGTTACAAAATAACAATGTACTCAGTATTAAAGCTGATCGCAACAATAATCTTTGGTTAGGACTGGACAATGGAATTGACTACATCGCCTACAATAGTGCCATAAAAAAAATCGATCCATCTGAAGGAAAAATGGCTGCATATACTGCCCTTATACATAAAGGAATAC
>JBJTJJ010000380.1:0-1011 GCA_046095445.1 Sediminibacterium sp. | reverse complement strand
GTGCTGGAACAAAGAGAATGGGCTGATCTCGACAATGATGGCTGGCATACAGGCGGACTCTTTGAAGACCGTGATGGCACCAACAGAGATAACATCGACCCATATATGCTTCCCGATGAAATCAAAAATTACCTGTCAGCCAATTTCCCGGAAGATTCGCTGTTAAAAGCTTTCAGAACCAAAGAAGATGCCTACCTGGTGATCACTAAAAACAATGGTGGTTATGCCCATGTTTTCAATGGAAACCTGGAACCACAGAAACATTTGGCTTTATGTGGTGGGAGTTGTCAGTTAGAAGACATAGAAAAATCAAACCTTTCTTCAACTATTCTGAACAGATTGTCAAATACATTTCCCAACCATGTATTCAATAAAGCGGATCTGATGACAATGGGCAGTTCCAATATGGGAACCCTGGTATTAATCAATGCCAATAATACCCGCTATGCTGTTACATTCAATAGCAATGGGAATATGCTTTCGAATAAAGTCGTATATTAATAGAGCAACATTAATAATAAGAAAGGTACGCCGGTGGCGTACCTTTCTTGCTTTATAGCTCATCAATTATAAGGTAGACAGGTCAATCACAAACCTATACTTGACATCCGAACGTAACATGCGCTCATAAGCATCATTGATGTACTTGATTGGTATCACTTCCACATCTGATACAATATTTTTATCAGCGCAGTAATCCAACATCTCCTGGGTTTCCTTCATGCCACCAATCATGGATCCGATGATACTTCTTCGTTTGGATATTAAAGCCCCGGGGGAAATTTTGGGTGCTTCTATTGGCAACCCTACTACCAGTAATTTTCCTTCCAACGTAAGCATCCGAACGAAATCGGTATAATCGTGGTTGGCTGAAATAGTATCGAGTAGCACATCAAAATAACCCGCATGCTTTTTCACTTCCGCTTTATTGGTACTTAATAGAAAACGATGTGCTCCCAATCTCTGAGCATCTGCTTCTTTAGCCGGTGAACTGCTGATAACTGTCACTTC
>JBJTJJ010000379.1:0-3126 GCA_046095445.1 Sediminibacterium sp. | reverse complement strand
CAAGCAGAAGGACTTCTGCAGATTTTGCTCGTTTTCTGGATATATCATTAGGTTCCTCTTTTGAATTAGAAACATATCTTGAGTTAATAAAAAAAATTCATCAAAATAATTCAATTGAAGAGCTTCAGCCCTTTCTCAATAAGTTGCATATAGTTCAAAAAAGAATCAATGCATTGCGAGAAAGCATTGTTAAGTGATGTAGGAAAATTAGTTAGGATTGAGTATCTAACCAAAGACGGCTTGAATGTCTTTAGCACCTGGTCTTTAGTCTTTGGCTTAGTTGGTACAAACCCTCAAGTTTCTGCAATCAAACCAAAGACCTTAACCCAAAGACCAAAGACTTTTTAAAAATAATTCTCTCAATAAAATGAAATCAACCTCTAAAATATATGTTGCGGGCCACCGGGGAATGGTAGGGAGTGCTATAGTACGATTGTTGGAAAAAAGAGGTTATACGAATCTTCTAACCAGAACTTCTGCTGAATTAGATTTGCGCAACCAGCAGTCGGTCAATGAATTTTTTGCAAAGGAAAAGCCCGAATATGTTTTTCTTGTTGCTGCTAAAGTCGGTGGAATATTAGCTAACAATACCTATCGGGCCGATTTCATTTATGATAATTTGATGATACAGTCCAATATCATCGAAGCTGCCTATCGTAATGGAGTGAATAAACTATTGTTTCTCGGTTCTTCCTGTATATACCCGAAACTGGCCCCTCAACCCTTAAAGGAGGAATATCTGCTCTCAGGTTATCTGGAGCCCACCAACCAGTCGTATGCCATTGCCAAAATAGCCGGTATTGAAATGTGTGATGCCTATCGTGCCCAACACGGTTGTAACTTCATTTCTGCCATGCCCACCAATCTGTATGGGCCCAATGATAACTTCGATTTAAACGGGTCGCATGTAGTTCCCGCCCTGCTGCGTAAAATCATGACCGCCAAAGAACAACAATTAGATTCCGTTACCATTTGGGGAACCGGCACACCCAGAAGAGAATTCCTCCATGTAGATGACATGGCGGATGCCTGTTTGTACTTAATGGACAATTACAATGATCCCGGTCAGGTTAATATCGGTTGTGGGGAGGATCTTTCTATTTTGGAATTGGCCCGACTCATTGCCGGGATTGTCGGTTATACAGGAGAAATTCTGACAGATACCTCCAAACCGGACGGTACCCCCCGCAAGCTCATGGATGTGGAAAAGCTGCATCACATGGGCTGGCAACATACAATTAACTTACAGGAGGGTATTGAACGAGTTTATCGGGACCTATTGGCATCTCCGGCCTGGTAAGACGGCTTTATTCCTAAACTAATTGTAATTAATTATCACAATCAGAAGCATTTTTTCCCCAATTAAGCGTTATTAATTTACCACTGATTGACCGATGATTATTTGTGTGGCAACTTCAAAAAAATTACTTTTGTGCCCGATGGGAAAGGAATAGTATGTTACGATGTTAGTTATTCATAACTAATTGATTGACATGCATTATTTCCCTTTTTTATTGTCCGTATAAGTCGGAGATTTTAAAAAGTCAGGTTGGGTATGGGACTGACGTGGGCTTTGCCTTGTCCGGTTCTCAACTTTTTATGCTCAAGCAACACTAAAACATCCTATATTGTCAATAACAAATTGTTAAAGTAGGGATATATAAATTCATAAAAAATGGGTAAAAAATTATTGATTCTACTGGTTGGCTGTTTTCTTGGCCTCGGGTTCTTGCAGGCCCAGGATATTTTAAAAGGAAGGGACCTTAAACAAGTAAGGGTAGATGAATTGAGTGATGGGGATATTGCCAAAATCAAAGCTCAGTTATCAGCAGCCGGTATGTCCTTAGAACAGGCCGAGCCGCTGGTATTATCCAAAGGGATGAGCGTGACAGAATTCAACAAACTCAAACAGCGATTAATGGGTGCGGTTTCGCCCGGAAGTAAGACGGGTGTAAAAGCAGCCACCAATATCCCTGTTTCTGTGGAGAGACAATACAATGGTTCCGATACCCTGGATACGGAGAAGTACAATGCCCGATCAGCCAGGCCCCTTATCAATCCCTTGATTTTTGGAGCAGAACTCTATACCTCCCTTGCTCCCAGTTTTGAGCCCAATATGAAAATGGCCACCCCCCTGAATTATACCCTTGGTCCTGACGATGTGATACAGGTTTCTGTATTTGGCATCCAGGAATACAGTGGAGAATTGCCGGTATCGCCGGAGGGGGCTATAACAGTGCCCAATGTCGGACAAATCAAAGTGGCAGGCATGACCATCGAAGCGGCCACACAAAAGATACGATCTACTCTTGCAGGTTCGGTCTATCGCACTATTCAATCGGGGGGAAGCAAACTGAGTGTAAGTTTGACCAAGATCCGTTCCATCAAAGTCACCGTAATTGGCAGCAATCGTCCCGCCAATTATAATCTTTCGTCTTTGTCCACCGTTTTCAATGCCCTATATGTTGCAGGCGGACCCAATGCTTACGGTAGTTTCAGGGAGATCGAATTGGTGAGAAACAACAGGGTAGAGCGGAAAATTGACTTGTATAAATTATTGTTATATGGCGACCAGACTGACAATGTTTCCCTGAGAGACAATGATGTGATCAGGATACCTGCCTACAAACGTCGACTCGAAATTCAGGGTCAGGTCAAGCGCCCCGGTATATTTGATCTGTTACCGGGTGAGAGTGTTCAGGATGTATTGCAATTTGCCTCCGGCTTTACGGATACTGCCTATCGTTCCTCGGTTAAAGTATTTCAGTATAGCGATCAAGAAAGAAAGGTGCTCGATTTGAAGTCGGAGGAATTCAAGACCTATCAGCCCGGAAGTGGGGATCTGGTAGTCGTTAACCGGGTGTTGAATCGTTTTCAGAACAGGGTAAAAATTACAGGTGCGGTGTATCGTCCGGATACCTATCAATTGACTGCGCAACTTCGTGTAGCAGACCTAATCAGAAAGGCGGAGGGTTTGACAGAAGATGCGTTTACCGGCCGGGGTCAGATCATTCGCTTGGAAGAAGACCTCAGCAAGGGTATCCGATCTTTTGATGTAAAAAAAGCATTGGCTGGAGATACAGAACACAACTGGCTCTTGCAGCGGGAGGATGAGGTGATTATTAG
>JBJTJJ010000378.1:0-6210 GCA_046095445.1 Sediminibacterium sp. | reverse complement strand
GCTCACTGCCTATAGCCAGTAGAAGTGGGTGAACACCGGCAGCATCTACTGCGTGAACTTCTTTCAAACCCGGTATTTCAGTAGATACTGCATCACCGGTGATTTCATGTATCAGGTTCCCAAAGCTGGTATCCTCCTGTGGGGGTCTGCCTACTACCGTGAATGGCCAAATTGCATTCTTACGCGCGTATACTTTGTGTACACGCATCACCGGAAAAGAATGTTGCAAACTGTAATAACCCAAATGATCACCAAAGGGTCCTTCAGGTTTTACATCTCCGGGATACACTTCCCCTGTTATTACGAAATCAGCATCCCCACTAATACAGAATCCATCTTCATATCGATACCGGAATCTTCTTCCCCCTAATATGCCTGCAAAACTCAGTTCACTCATTCCCTCCGGTAGTGGCATTACAGCGGCTACTGTATGCGCAGGCGGACCGCCCACGAAGCAACTCACTTTAAGGGGTTTACCTGCAACATTGGCTTTGGTTTGATGAACCCCAATGCCTCTATGCAATTGATAATGGAGTCCGATCTCCTCATTCAACACATATTCATTGCCGGTCAGTTGAATCCGGTACATGCCCAGGTTAGAGGCACCTACTCCCGGTGAATCCATGTCTTCCGAATATACCTGTGGCAATGTCACAAAAGCACCTCCGTCCATCGGCCAATGATGAATGAGAGGCAGATTGATTATACTTATTTCCTGTTCCATTACAGGAACTCTGCCGGAACTTTTCATGGGTAAGGCATTGATAGCAGACCATCCGGCAGAGAGATGCTTCAACGGATTTTTGAGTGCTTCGATCGGACGATTGCGCAATTCTATCAGGCGTTGAACAGTTTCCAGTGTTTCCCGAAAAATAAATTTACTTCTGTCCAGTGTTCCAAAAATATTGGAAGCGGCCCTGAAATGACTTCCCTTCACATTTTCGAACAAAAGTGCAGGACCATCCATCGAGAAAACTCTTTCATGAATGGCAGCCATTTCCAGAAAGGGATCGACTTCCTCCTTCACCCTAAGGAGGTGACCATGTTTTTCAAGGTCTAGTAAGCAGGCTTCTAAGGAGGAGTAAGGCATGAGTTAGTTGAAGTTGACTTCAGACCGTAAATAATCGGTTCCGAAGAGATGCAAAATTATAACAAAGCAATCAGCCCGTCAAAAAGCAACTGACCGAGAGAAAAGGTTGTAATTTTGCACCATGACCCAGTTGAGTGTTAATATCAACAAAATTGCTACGCTGCGCAATAGTCGGGGTGGCAGCAATCCCGATCCGATTCGAATGGCTTTGGATGCAGAGCGTTTTGGAGCCGATGGTATTACCGTTCATCCTCGTCCCGATGAACGTCATATCCGGTATGATGATGTTCGTGCTTTGAAAAAAGTACTGACCAAAGAGCTCAATCTAGAGGGGAATCCCACAGAACCCCGCTTTACTGCCTTAGTGCTGGAAGTGATGCCCGCACAGGTAACATTGGTTCCTGACGCAGGCGGACAGCTAACCAGTGATCACGGCTGGGATACAGTGTCACAGCTGCTGGTTTTGCAACAATTGATCCTTCCCTTCCAGCAAGCAGGAATTCGCGTTTCCATATTTATTGATCCTGTGCCCGGTATGGCAGCGGGAGCCAGGGCAGCAGGTGCTGACCGCATAGAATTATATACAGAAATGTATGCCCGGGCTTATGCTGAAGGTAAATCTGCCAAGGTGATTCCTGCATTTCAGGCTGCTGCGGCAGAAGCCCATAAGTCAGGACTGGGCATCAATGCGGGCCATGATCTTGATCTACACAACCTGGCCTTTTTTGCTCAACACATTCCACACCTTGATGAAGTGAGCATAGGTCACGCACTGGTTGCTGATGCCCTTTATTTCGGCTGGCAAAATACCATTCAATTGTACCAGCGCCAATTGGGTAAATAAGTTTTCTGCTTTCATATTCCCTTCGTACTTTAAGTAAAATTTTTACATGAGAAAAATCCTCATGAGTTTATGCTTGCTACTACCATTCTTGTCACAAGCGCAAGCACCTGCTCCCCTCTTCCCAATTCCAACGCAACAACAATTGGCCTGGCACGAAAAGGAATTTTATTTATTCATTCATTTTGGCCCCAACACTTTCACCAACAAAGAATGGGGAGAAGGAAATGAAGACCCGGCTTTATTCAATCCTACTGATCTTGATTGTAATCAATGGGTGAAAATTGCCCAACAAGCGGGTGCAAGAGGCATCATTTTAACTGCAAAACACCACGATGGTTTTTGTCTCTGGCCAAGTCAATATAGTCGGCATACGGTGCGGGAAAGCAAATGGATGGAAGGAAAGGGAGATATCGTGCGAATGCTTTCTGATGCCTGCAGGAAGGCCGGACTAGAGATGGGGGTTTATCTTTCTCCCTGGGACCGGAATCATCCGCAGTATGGTACAGATCAATACAACAATGTTTACCTGAATACCATGAAAGAGTTGCTGACAAATTATGGGAACTTTTTCGAGCTATGGTGGGATGGTGCTAATGGGGAAGGTCCCAATGGTAAAAAACAGGAATATGATTTTAAAAGATTTGAGGACTCTGCCTTTAGCTGGCAACCGAACATTATCATCTTCAGTGATATTGGTCCATCGATTCGCTGGTGTGGCAATGAAAGAGGTATCATTGGTTCCACCAATTGGAACCTACTGGATACAGCCGGCTTTCGGCGCGGTGAGGGAAGTCCGGCAATGGATACACTGAACCGCGGCAATGTGAATGGCAAACATTGGATGCCCGCTGAAGCGGATGTGTCTATCCGTCCGGGATGGTTTTATCATCCTGAGCAGGATGGACAGGTCAAGACTCCTGAAACGCTATTTCAACTCTACCTGCAATCAGTAGGAAATGGTGGGAATCTACTTTTGAATGTCCCTCCTGATAAGCGTGGCAGGTTTCATGCAGCAGATTCGGCAGCGTTGGTAGATTTCAAAAAAATACGGGACCGTGCATTTGAGGACAATCTTTTCACTTCCGCTTCCATCAAAGCCAACCAATCATCGAAGAAATCTTTGCAAAACCTGCTGGACATGCAAACCGACACGTGGTGGATGGGTGATGGAAAAGGGCCGCTGACCATTACTGTTCAATTGAATAAAACTACACCTATGAATGCATTGGTATTGGAAGAGATGATTGCGTATGGACAAAGGATTCAATCTTTTGAAATTGAGGCCAGGATCAAAGGAACCTATCAAACTGTTTTCAAAGGAACAACAATAGGAAGAAAAAAGATAGCTGTTTTTCCGCTCATCGAGGCGAATGATATTCGCTTGAAAATCACCGGCAGCAAGGCAATTCCCATTCTTCGCAACCTGTCTGCCTATCATATCCGGAGCATTGATACAATGCTCCCAAAATATTTTTGATTACCTTGCAACTAATTCTGATTACATGGATGCAACAAAACCTCTGGTAGGCATCATCATGGGCAGCGATAGTGATCTGCCGATTATGAAACAAGCAGCAGATTTGCTGCAACAATTTTCAGTGCCCTTTGAGTTAACGGTAGTTTCTGCCCACAGAACACCGCAGCGCATGATGGATTATGCTACCCATGCAGCCGAGCGGGGTATAAAAGTCATTATTGCCGGTGCCGGTGGTGCGGCTCATCTTCCGGGCATGGTTGCCTCCTGTTCAACATTACCGGTCATTGGAGTCCCCATTTTATCATCCAATTCTATTGATGGCTGGGATTCAGTTTTATCCATTTTACAAATGCCTTCAGGTGTTCCAGTAGCAACAGTGGCGTTGAATGGCGCAGCCAATGCAGGATTGTTATCTATACAGATACTAGCCACTTCTCATCCTTCACTGGCAGAGCAATTATTCTTATATAAAAAAGAATTGCAATCGAAAGTTGCAGAAAAAGTAAAAGGTCTTACCGATCAATACCCCAATCAGTATGATGGGGCAGGTAATTAATTTTCCTTGCAGGTTATTACCGTAAAGCCGGTACTGATGGCACTCGAATTTTCGAGTAAGTATTGTATCCAGTTTTTTCCGAATCTGGCATACCAAAGTGCCATATTATCTACACGTTCTTGCAAGCTACCTCCCGGGAAAAGTTGATCCTTGATGAGTTGAATCCGATAGGTACTATCAGTATGTTTTCTTTTCTCGGCTCGAAGCATCTTTTTCTCCAGGGCAGTTATCTTTTCGATTGCTGCCTTTTTAAGTGCATCGACATGAGCAGACAATGATGCATCAATAGCCGTAGCACCCTCTTCAATTTTTTTATAAACAACATCTAATTCGGCTCTCTCTCTTTCCAGGTGTAATGGAACACTCGCTTCACGTTTGGCTAACCTGGTACCGAGTTCATCGGCAGGTAGAAACAATTCATCCCAATCAAAACCGGTCTGTTGCCATTTTTTAGATTGCATTGCTGTGAGCAGAACAAAAGAATTTCTCAGCAAAAGAACCGGAAAAAATCGATTGGCCTTTCTAAAAACCGGTAACAACTCCAGCCAGTAGGCCAACTCCCCTCCCCCACCAATGAATGCGATATTGGGTAGTAGGGTTTCCTGTAAAACTCCGCGCAAGATAACGTTGGGACTAAATCGTTCGGGATAGTTCTTTACTTCCTCTTCTATCTGTTCCCTGGTAAATCGAAGTTGTAGAGCAGGCACTGAAAAATCATTACCATCTTTTTCAATGCGCTCTCTCCTATCATTCAATAAATAGAAGAGATTAATTTCTCTCCCGGATGCCTGCACTTTGAATAATTGAGCGAGTTCCTGAATGGTAGATGACACTGCCTGGTGCGAAAATTGTGTTGTCAACTCCTGCCAAAGAATAGGCGAAAATGCTTGCTTCAATTTGGGATGATCGGCATTGAATACAACCAATCCATATTGTCCCATGAGTGTATGCACCAGTTCCATGGTAGCCGTTGCGATGGTTTTTCCTTTGGTAAAGCAATTCCGCCAAACATCAGTCAGTTCCTTCCCCCATTTTTCAACACCGGTTTGTCCCTCAATTTGTGTAATAATATCTAACAATGCCTGATCAACTTTCATTCGTCCAACGGCACCAGTTTGTTTGGTTTTCCAACTCATATTTACTCCACCCACATTTAGCTGCCCAATTTCTTCCAAATCCGCGTCCTCAGAACCCATATAATAAACAGGTACAAAAGCATGGTTCGGGTAGCGTTCCTGCAATGTTGCAGCCAGTTGAATGGTGTGGAGACATTTATAAATAAAATAGAGTGGACCAGTGAATAAATTAGGTTGGTGGGCGGTAGTAACTGTGAATGTATGTTCTAATGCTAACTTAGCTATGTTTTGTTGCACAGCCGGTATGGGTGTACAACTTTGATATTGTTCAGTCAATACTTCTGTCAGCAATTGTCTGTCAACCGGAAAACTTTTTCTTTCTGTTATTGCCTTCTCCAACCCCTGCCAGTCCGGAGCAAATTGATAGAATGGATCGAGCCGTGGATCTCTTTCCAAATAGGAATTCACGATGTCGGTGAAATAACCGGTAATGCGGTAAGCAATTGTCTGAACGTTAGAGGACATGATTGGCAAAAGTACAACTAAGGTGGGAACCCAATCTCAAAGAATTATACCGACTTTCTATTTGAACCTGTCCGGATGAAAGGGTTGTAACTGAATGGCGGTTGGTTGGCCATCAATCAGGTCGGCTACCAACTTGCCTGTACCTGCACCCAGACTAAGACCAATCATGGCATGGCCGGTAGCAACAACAAGGTTGTTCCATCGCGCTGTGCGACCGATATAGGGTAATCCATCAGGAGATCAGGGGCGGTATCCGTACCAAATCTCATTGGTAGCGGGGAAGGGAATTTCTTTTTCTGGGATGAATTGATGAACGGCGCGTAAAACGCCTTTTAAACGGTTATAATGAGGAGGGGTATTGGTAGGTACTATTTCCATGGTTCCGCCGATGCGTAGTTTTCCTCCCTGGAGAGGTGTGAGCGCTACCCTACCTTCTGTTAGAATTGTGGGATGTTGAAGTTGAAAATCTTCATTACTCCTGGTAAGAGAATATCCCCTTCCTGCAACGAGGGGAAGAGACAATTCAAGTTGATGTGCTAATTCTCCACTCCAGGAGCCGGCCGCCAGCACGACTGCATCTGCCGGATAAGTGTTTTCAGCTGTGCTTATAGATCTCAACTGCTGAGTGTCTGTATGAAAACC
>JBJTJJ010000377.1:0-1697 GCA_046095445.1 Sediminibacterium sp. | reverse complement strand
CTTTAAAATATAAGAGAGTAAAATAAAACAGCCCATAACAGCACATTTGCGGATATTGCGGATATTGCGGGTGTAGTGGTAATTGAAACATTCTACTTCTAATAAACATTTGAGGTTCAATGAAAGATATCGCTTCTAAGCCCGCCACATCACAAATCCGCAAACCGTCAGGCCGTGAATAAACCTCCATTTTCACCTCTCTTACACTTTTTTCGACTATTATACTTCGTCCTATGATGCAAACTTTTCGTTTTAAGACATCCCTAATTTTCGGTGACCGATGACTGAAAAATATTTTGGTGCTCTCAAAATCGAAATATAATAGTCATTTATCAATAAATTGAGCCGGATTTTGCTGTAATCCGGCTTCCAATTTTTGATCCTGTTGAGAAAGTCTTCATAAGTCCAGATGTTCATCAATCTTTTGAAATTGTATATCGTCATGATGAAGGAAATCTCCCCGTTCACATTTTTCAGTCATCGGTCACCGAAAATTAGGGATGTCTTAAAACGAAAAGTTTGCAACATAGGACGAAGTATAATAGTCGAAAAGGTGTAAGAGGGTTGAAAATGGAGGTTTATTCACGGCCTGACGGTTTGCAGCTAAAAGAAGTTGGCGGGTTTTTACCGAGATGTCTTTGCGGAGTAGAATTTTTCTTTTTCCACAAATGTTTCTGCGGAGCACAATACCGCCAATTTCTTTTAGGTGCTGTTATGGGATGGGCTATTCCATGAATGTAAATTATTTTTTGATTATTTTAGAAGCACTCAAACTGGATGATGGAAAGCTTAGAAAATACATTCCACTTGGAAGTTCAATAATCGATACAGTCAAGTCTTCTGAAAGAATTCTACCTCTGAGTAATTGTCTCCCAGTAAAGTCGCCAATAACATACTCTTTTCCTATCAGCAGTTTGTCTGCCTTTATATTTATGTAATCACCTGCAGGATTTGGATAAACATTAAATGTAGGAATCAGACTTTCATTTATATTGACTGTACTTAAATCTGTGACGCATCGGATGCAGACGCCATACCCGGAGAAGTAGGCGTTGCGCACAGCCCAGTCTTGGGGATAGGCCAGTTCCAGGAAGAAGCCCATGCCCGGGCCCACCTCCGTGGATAACCAGTAGCTCGCCGCCGCATTGTAGCTCAAAGAGAATTGTCCCTGAGGGTTGCGGCCGCCATTGGGGATTGCAGAGAAACCGCTGCTGTTCGTGGCGCCTGCATTGGGTGGCTGGTAATATACTAGCCCCGCGCTTTTCAACTGACCACCGGCCGTGTTGGGCTGGTTGCCGGGCTGCTGGGCATTCGCATTGGGGTCCAGGAAGAAGATGAGGTCATATAGGTCCGTCATGGAGGGAACCCGCCATCCGTAAGGACATGGGTTGCGTGGGTCGCGTGCCACATGGTGGTTGTAAAGCTTACCGTAAGGGCAATCAAAGGCGGTATCATTCTGGTAGGAGCACATGCCTGGACCGGTTAGCGCACTCCACATGGCTGAGGCGCTCACCTGGGGTATCGTATCGCCGTTCTGAAAGCGCGTCACTTTCAGGTTCTCGGCGAACCAGACTTTGTCGTCAATAACTATGGTTTTGTATGAATTTCCATCGATATCAGATATCAAACCATATGTTAGTGCGCTGTTGTGAACATTAGCTGCACCACAAGTGTGGTCAGAGGATTGGCAAAAAGCC
>JBJTJJ010000376.1:0-6561 GCA_046095445.1 Sediminibacterium sp. | reverse complement strand
GGTGTATGCATATATATAAATCCGCGCTCATTGAAAAAGCGATGCACTGCAAATGCCAGGGCATGGCGAATGCGGAACACCGATCCAAATGTATTGGTGCGAAACCGCAGGTGAGCTATCTCGCGCAAAAACTCAAGACTGTGCTTCTTGGGTTGCAGCGGATATTTTTCAGCATCGCTGTCACCAAGCACCTCTATCGACCTTGCCTTTATTTCCCAGGCCTGGCCCTTCCCGACAGAAGCAACCAAATCACCGGTAACCTTCAGCGAAGCGCCCGTTGTTAATCGTCGCAGCAGCGCTTCATCAAAAGCCCCTAACTCTGCTACCACCTGTATATTCTGATTGGTACTGCCATCATTTAATGCAATGAACTGGTTGTTGCGGAACGTGCGCACCCAACCCATCACCGTTACCGACTCTCCTTCCCTGCCCGTCTGCAGCAGCTCCCTGATCTTGATCCGTTGATTGAACATAATACGCTTGTTTTGTTGCCGCGCCTTCCGCAGCAGGCGGCAAAGATACAGACAGAATCTGCGCCTTCACTCTCCACAAGGGGCTTTGAGGCGCATTTTTGGGTATTTTTTCTTTTTTCCAAAAAAATGCCCTTACCTTTGTACCATAATCATTGCTGCGCGTCCAACCTGCTCACAGACCCCGGCATCTCCTCCAATAATATTTGTAGTTAGATTTTACCCGTCTTCATGACTTTTTCCAACTTGCTGCTATCGCTTAGCTAAACCATACCCCCCAATAAACAGATCGTTTTTATTTTATGACGTACGACATTTTGCAACTGAATGACATGTTGTTGCCCGAGCTGCTGGATGTAGCCGAACAACTAAAGATTACCGGTGCCCGCAAACTCGAAAAACAGGCGTTGATTTATAAAATCCTCGATGCCCAGGCAACCAGTCCTTCCGGCGAAGCCGCCCCCACTGGCGATGAGAATAAAAAACGTGCCGGCCGTCCCCGCAAGCCTGTGACGTTGAAAACGCCGCACATGACCGAAGAGGCGGAAGTGATGCAGGAGGCCCCGTCGCCCGCTGCGCCTTCTCCGGATAAACAACCCGGCAAAAGAGGACCACATAAGAAAGGTCGCCACAACGAACCCGCTCCCATTGCAGCATCTGGCCCTGCAGAAACCGCTGCTGACAATACTTCCAACAACAACGAAGGAGAAAATACGCCGCCCGCAGAAAACCAAAATCCCGGTGCGCCCAGCCACCACCACCGTCCGCAAATTAAGAAGGACCCGCTATTTAATATTGAATTCGAAGGCGTGATCGAAGGTGAAGGTGTATTGGAAATGATGCCTGATGGATATGGCTTCCTGCGCTCTTCCGACTACCATTATCTCTCTTCACCGGATGATGTTTACGTTTCTCCATCTCAAATCAAATTGTTTGGTTTGAAAACGGGCGATACGGTACAAGGAAGTGTTCGCCCTCCCAAAGAAGGCGAAAAATATTTTGCGCTTATCAAAGTGGATTATATCAATGGCAAGCGTCCCGACGAAGTGCGCGACCGTGTTCCCTTCGACTATCTCACGCCGCTATTCCCCTTCGAAAAATTAAATCTCTTTACTACTTCTAATAATTACAGCACGCGCATCATGGATCTTTTCACGCCGATCGGAAAGGGCCAGCGTGGTTTGATCGTGGCACAACCCAAGGTGGGCAAGACGATGTTGTTGAAAGAAGTGGCCAACGCCATTGCCGCCAACCATCCGGAGTGTTACCTGATGGTCGTGTTGATTGATGAGCGCCCTGAAGAGGTAACGGATATGGAACGCAGCGTGCGCGCAGAAGTCATCGCGTCTACCTTCGATGAACCTGCAGAAAAACATGTGAAGGTTTCTGCCATTGCGCTACAGAAAGCCAAGCGACTGGTAGAATGCGGTCACGATGTAATTATATTGCTCGACTCAATCACCCGTCTGGCGCGTGCACACAACACAGTAGCTCCAGCATCGGGTAAGGTATTGTCAGGCGGTGTGGAAGCCAATGCTATGCAGAAGCCCAAGCAATTCTTTGGCGCTGCGCGGAAGATCGAAAACGGCGGATCCCTTACGATTCTCGCAACAGCGCTGATTGAAACAGGAAGCAAAATGGATGAGGTGATCTTCGAAGAATTCAAGGGAACGGGCAACATGGAATTACAATTGGATCGTCGCCTGGCGAACAAGCGCATTTTCCCTGCCATTGACCTCGTGGGTTCTTCTACACGCCGCGATGACTTGTTGCTGGACAAAGACGTATTGCAGCGCATGAACATTCTGCGTCTCTACATCAATGACATGAACACGGAAGAAGCGATGAGTGAGTTGTTGAAACGCATGCGCGGAACCAAGGACAATGAAGAGTTCCTGGCATCGATGAATCGATAATACAACAACACTTGTATATATTATTATATCCCCCGCTGTGGGGATATTTTTTTTATCTGTATCGGAAGAAGGAAGGATTCCTGTATCGCTCGCTCCGCTCGCGGATTTTTATTTGTAATAACTATTGCGCTCTATCTCTTCCCGAACTTGTTCGGGCACCAAATAACGAATCGATTTTCCGTTGCGTATATTGTCGCGAATCGCTGTCGCGGAAATATCGAGTAAAGGCGCTTTCAAAATTTTTACCCGCGGGCCCGGATTATCAGCCACCGGATGTCCGCTGCGCTCATACACGTAGAGATCATGTTCCCGCATAATCTGTTCGCCATGTTTCCAGCGGGGCAGGTTCTGTAAACTGTCGCTTCCGATAACAAGCGCAAACTCATGCTGCGGATATTTTTCCTGGAGATAGGTGAGCGTGTCTATGGTATAGGACGGCCGGGGGAGCGAGAACTCCACGTCAGCAGCGCGCAATCTGGAATCACCTTCGATGGCGAGTTGTACCAGGTGAAGACGATGGTATTCGTTCAGCAGTCCGTTCTCGGTTTTGAACGGGTTTTGAGGACTTACCACCAACCAAACCCTATCCAAATCAGTATGATCTGCCGCATAGCCGGCAATGATCAGGTGGCCGACATGTACGGGATTGAAAGAGCCGAAATATAAACCGATTTTCATTTAACTTATTGAAAGTCAATTAGTTGTGTGTTGGTTCCACGAAAATGCTCCTGGCTTCATTCAGTCGCAGACTCAGGTGGTAGCCGGCAACAGCAATGGAGATGGGGTCGCCCAGGGGTGCCACCTGCTCCACTCTTACTTCTTCTCCCGGCACGCATCCCATTTCCATGAGCTTGATATAAATCTCATCATTTTCAAATGAGTGTATTGCGCCGGTTTCTCCTAGGGAGAGTTCTGATAGTCTTTTGAGAGCGGGTGTTGCCACGGGAGTATTTTAAAAGAATAAATAAAGGTAGGAAGCGTTGTTGTACTATTGTTACGAATTTTGGAGTTAGGATTTATTTCTTTGTTATGGCTGAAATCGTTTTTCAGGGGGCGGACTTGAAGCATCGCTTAATCGGCAAAAAGGTGTTGCAACAATTGTTGGTTGATCTCTTTCGGAAAGAAGGCCGGTCGCTCGACAACTTATCTGTTGTGTTTTGTTCGGATGAGTATTTGTTGGACATGAATCGGCGCTTCCTGCAGCATGATTATTACACAGATATTCTCACGTTCGATTTGTCAGAGCGCCACGATAATGTAATAGGTGAGTTATACATCAGCGTTGACCGGGTTCGCGAGAATGCGCGCGGAATGGGCGTTTCAGCCAAAGAGGAAATGTGGCGTGTAATCATTCACGGGTCACTTCATTTGTGCGGATACAAAGACAAGTTAAAAAAACAACAACTGCTGATGCGGCAAAAAGAGGAGCGATATTTGCGCTTACTCCGAAACCGTTTGGCAAATGGCTAAATCCCTTTCTCTTTTTTTTTCCCTTCCCCTTCTTGTATCTTTCCTGCTCTTCGCGTGCTCTCCTGCCATTGCACAACTCTCCGAGGTAGAATTACCGGTGAAAAAAATTCCTCATCCTGCTTTTCGGGATACCCTGGTAGACAAATGGAATAAGTCCTTTCCCTCCTATGCGTCCCTGACAGCAGCAGAGAAAGAGTCCCTTTACTGGGTCAACCTCGCTCGTCGAAACCCCATTTTCTTTTGCGACAGTGTTCTTCGCCCCCTACTGCGCATTTTCCCCGAACTACAAGGTCCCGAAGCCAGGGCCATGTTGAAGGAGGTGCTGGAAACGGGTACCCTCCCCATGTATGAGCCACACCGTGTATTGATCAAGCTGGCGCGCGATCATGCTCAAGACCTGGCATCTAAAAAAGCCCCGCTTTCACACAATTCAACCAATGGAACCCCCTTCGGCACCCGTATGCTGAGAGGCGGCGTAAATACTTGTGCGGCAGAGAACCTAAGCCTGGGCTCCCAGGGGATTTTGCTTTCAGTTGTTTTGCTGTACCTGGATAAAGGACTGGTGCCGGCGGCACACCGCCAGACCCTCTTGAGCAAGCAATACACCCAAATTGGGGTGGGGGCAAGTCCTTTTGGTAGCGATCAGTTCATACTGGTGCAGGACTTCTCCTGTCCCCTATCATTTCAATAGCGTTCCACGTGGAACTAATTATTTCCCAACAAATATGCCCTCCCGCTCCATTTCCCGCCTAACCCATTCATTTTGAGGCATTTCTGCAGCTTGTTCCACGTGGAACATTAAAAAGATGGGGGGTCAACTATAAAAATGAACCTTCGAAGGACTTTTAAAACAAAATATCCCATTAACGACCTGCCTTTCAGTCCGTTGCAAGGAATGTTTCACGTGGAACATCAAAACCCGGCGGAATCACCCTTTCCTGAATCCTTGTTATCTTTGCACCCATGTTTGTAGAATACGATGTCATTGTGGTAGGAGCCGGCCATGCCGGATGTGAGGCGGCTGCCGCAGCAGCCAATATGGGAAGTCGCGTACTTCTCGTAACCATGAATATGCAAACCATTGCCCAAATGAGTTGCAATCCCGCTATGGGGGGAATTGCGAAAGGACAAATCGTTCGGGAAATAGATGCAATGGGGGGCTATAGTGGGATAGTGAGCGACAAAAGCATGATACAGTTTCGCATGCTGAACCGTAGCAAGGGCCCGGCCATGTGGAGCCCGCGCTCACAAAATGACCGCATGTTATTCGCCGCTACCTGGAGGGAAATGCTGGAACAAACCCCCGGAGTGGATTTCTATCAGGACATGGTACGGGAATTGATCATCGAAGGGGAGAAAGTTGTGGGGGTGATTACCGGACTCGGACACAAGGTGCGAGCGAAAGCGGTGGTAGTTACCAGCGGAACCTTCCTCAACGGCATCATACATATAGGAGAGAAACAATTCGGCGGCGGAAGGGTAGCAGAAAAAGCCGCTACGGGCATCACCGAACAGCTGGTCTCACTTGGTTTCGAAAGCGATCGACTAAAAACCGGAACGCCCCCCAGAGTTGATGGAAGAAGTCTGGACTATTCCAAAATGGAAGAGCAAAAAGGAGATGACAGTATTGTCGGATTTTCCTTTGCGCCGGCACAAAAAATTCGCCCGGAATCTCAACTGAGCTGCCACATCTCCTACACCAATTCCACCGTACACGAAATACTGAAAACCGGCTTCGACAGAAGTCCCATGTTCCAGGGTCGCATCGACGGTGTCGGTCCCCGCTACTGCCCAAGCATCGAAGACAAAATCAACCGCTTCGCAGACCGCGACAGACACCAATTGTTCGTTGAGCCGGAGGGATGGAATACCGTAGAAATCTATGTCAACGGTTTCTCCACTTCTCTACCCGAAGAAGTTCAGTACGAAGCTCTTCGTATGGTTCCGGGATTTGAGCGGGTTCGTCTTTTCCGACCCGGCTATGCAATCGAATACGATTACTTCCCACCAACACAATTGAAATATTCCCTCGAGACGCGCATTATCAACGGACTCTTTTTTGCCGGACAAATCAATGGCACGACTGGTTACGAGGAAGCCGCCTGTCAGGGATTGATGGCTGGTATCAACGCTCATCTATATGTGCAAGAAAAAGAACCTCTCATCTTAAGTCGCAATGAAGCCTACATAGGTGTGCTAATCGACGACCTCATCAGCAAGGGAACCGATGAGCCCTACCGAATGTTTACAAGTCGCGCAGAATTCAGAACACTGCTGAGACAAGACAATGCGGACTGGCGGCTCACGGAAAAATCTTACAGGTTGGGACTTGCGGAAGAAGCAAGAATGCGCGCGCTGGAAAAAAAGAAAGAAGAGGTCGCCTATATCACAGACGCCTGCAATACAGAATCACTAGAGCCCGCTGTGATCAATGATTATTTAACATCTCTCTCTTCCGCTCCAATCAGCGAGAAACAAAAACTGGGAAAAATTTTATTGCGGCCCGGCGTTTCCCTGCCTGGAATTCTGGAGAACACCCCTGAATTGAAAGAAAGATTAGCACACATCCAGTCCGAGTCTCTTGAGCAGGCAGAAATACAAATCAAGTATGCCCGCTATATCGAGAAAGAAGAAGAAATGGCACAAAAATTAAGTCAACTCGATACGCTGGCCATTCCGGGACACCTGGATTATGACCGCATTCC
>JBJTJJ010000375.1:0-2305 GCA_046095445.1 Sediminibacterium sp. | reverse complement strand
GGAAGAAGCGGCACACCGATTGTACTATCTTCTAGACCAGCTAGACCGGGTCAAGCCGGATGTAATAGTGGCTGAATGGTTGCCGGAAGATGAAGTAGGTCAGGCCATCAATGATAAATTAAGGCGTGGTGCAGAATCAGTACAATTGTAGTACCTTGTAAATAATATATCCGGAATGAACTTTCAACTTCTAACTGATAATCTTTCTAATCCGGCACTACTATTTTTTTTATTGGGCATATTTTCAGTTAACATCAAGAGTGATTTAGAAATTCCTGCCAATACTTCCAGGTTCATTGCTTTGTATTTATTGTTTTCAATTGGTTTCAAAGGCGGACAAGAGCTTGCTCATGAAACAGTTACTGCAGAAGTTTGGAAAAGCATAGTATTGGGGTTATTGTTATCTTTTTTGATTCCGGTGTACGCTTATTATATTCTTAGGAGAAGTTTTTCTGTTCATGATTCTGCGGCAATTGCAGCGACTTATGGTTCGGTAAGTGCCGTTACTTTTGTAACGGCGGTCAGTTATCTGGAAATGCTGCGGGAACAGTCAAGTGGACACATGGTTGCTGTGATGGCTTTGATGGAGTCGCCGGCTATCATGGGCGCTTTGTTTTTGATGTCGCGATACCGACCTGCAGAAGACAGGAAAGGAAATACAAAAGGCGCGCTGCACCATGCACTTACCAATGGCAGTGTCGTGATGATCATGGGAAGGTTACTCATAGGCTGGCTGGCCAATGCGAAACAGGCAGAGGGAATCAAACCTTTTACCACCGATATTTTCAAGGGCTTTCTGGCTATTTTCCTGCTTGATATGGGTATCACCAGCGGCCGCCGGTTGAATACATTTTTAAAAAATGGCTGGTCACCCGTCTTTTACGCAATTTTATTACCGCTAATCAACGGTTGCTTAACGGCTTGGATCAGCCATTGGGTCACTGATCAAGTAGGTGACAGGTTTATGTTGGCTATTCTTGCTGCCAGCGCATCTTATATTGCTGTACCCGCTGCTATGAAGATAGCTGCGCCAAAGGCCAACGCAGGTCTATATGTTCCGATGGCACTTGCTGTCACCTTTCCTTTTAATGTAACTATAGGAATGCCGCTCAATTTCTGGCTGGTTTCAAATACATAGATTTACATAGAGACGTGCCTATGCAAGATGCGATTGAATGGTTTGTTGCAGGGCTGGCAAAGGAACAACACCGCTCTGCCTCCAAAGTTGTTTCCCTTGCTTGTATAAAATGAGCGTGGGTACCCCGCTGATTTGTAACTCCGATGCCAATGCAGGATTTTTATCTACATCAATTTTTATAATACGTAGCGTTTCCCCCATTCTTTCATGTAGCTGTTCTAATATGGGTGACAACATTTTGCAAGGCCCACACCAGGTTGCTGTGAAATCAACCAATACTGGCCTTTCACTCTGAATAATACTGCGGAAAGTTTCTTTTTCTGACATAAACAATGTAAAATTACTCATCAGTCAGGTGAAAACCAAAGAGCGCACGAGGGATTTCTTCCCGTGATTTATCGATAAATTGCAGTCACCCATCTTCTAATTTCATCAGCTCGTCATTATGAACTTATCTCTTGCTGACTACATTCAAACAGGAAAGTATAGTTTACTGGATGTAAGAACAAAGGCAGAATTTGATGCAGTACATCTGCCAGGTGCTATTCATGTTCCGGTAGATGCGTTACAACTCAATCTCTCGTTCATTCATGAACTACCACGTCCCATTATAATTTATTGTCACAGTGGATTTCGCAGCGGACAGGCAGTAGAATTTTTACAACAACATGGAATCGAAGGATCCATCAATGGTGGCGGACTATCTCAGTTGATTCATTTTTTTGAACCCTAGTTGCCATTAGAATGACCCCAATTGGGGTGGTAAAAAATTGGGGTGGGAGGGCATAAAAAAAGTCACTGTTGCAGTGACTTAAAATTTGTTAGCAAGCGTGGAATCTTTTATTCGAATTCCAGTTCGTTCATGTTGTATTCCCAACTAAAAATAGTTGTAGGAACCGACAGCGTTTTTTGATTAGACATATCTATGTTTTTATTTTTTTGTTTGATGGTATGGGCTACTGTTCTTAATGTCGGGACTGCAAAAAAGATGCCATAGCTGGCCTATTAGCAGCTCTGGTTTCCCGTTTTAGCAAGTTGTTAAAGGACATGCAACTATGTTTAATTTAATATAACAAAAGATTAAACAAAATGTTGTGCAAACCAAGCAAAAAATCCTGAAAAAATCAACAAAAAATATATAAAGTGCTTGTTATCAGCGCTTTATTA
>JBJTJJ010000374.1:0-2123 GCA_046095445.1 Sediminibacterium sp. | reverse complement strand
CAGTCTTGAGTTTTTGCGCGAGATAGCTCACCTGCGGTTTCGCACCAATACATTTGGATCGGTGTTCCGCATTCGCCATGCCCTGGCATTTGCAGTGCATCGCTTTTTCAATGAGCGCGGATTTATATATATGCATACACCCATCATTACAGCCAGTGATGCAGAGGGGGCAGGAGAAACTTTTCGTGTGACCACATTGCCGATGGACGGAACCGCCAAGCGAACAGATAGTGGCGCTATAGATTATTCGGAAGATTTTTTTGGCAAGAGCACAAACCTCACCGTGAGCGGACAATTAGAGGGAGAGTTGGGGGCGACGGCGTTTGCAGAGATCTATACATTCGGACCGACCTTTCGGGCGGAAAATAGCAATACGGCCAGACACCTGGCAGAGTTTTGGATGATTGAGCCCGAGATGGCGTTTTATGATCTCGAAGACAACATGAATCTGGCAGAGTCTTTCATCCGCTATCTGATACAATATGTGATGGAGCACCATGCCGATGACCTGGCATTCCTTGACCAGCGTCTGGCGGAGGAGGAGAAGCAGAAGCCACAGCAGGAGCGGGCGGAGATGGGCTTGCTGGAAAAACTGCGGTTTGTGGTGGACAACCCCTTCGAGCGCATAACTTATACCGAAGCGATACAGATTCTGTTGGATAGTCCGGCATACAAGAAGAAAAAATTCAAGTATGATGTTGCCTGGGGCATTGATATGCAGAGTGAGCATGAGCGGTATTTGGTAGAGAAGCATTTCAAGCGACCGGTGATTGTAACGAATTATCCTGCCAAGATCAAGGCGTTTTATATGCGGAGGGATGAGGGTTGTGAGCCAGGCAGAGAAACGGTGGCGGCAATGGATATTCTTGCGCCCGGCATAGGTGAGATTGTGGGAGGCAGCCAGCGGGAGGAGCGGCTGGAGATGTTGGAAGAGCGCATGCAGGCGATGCACATACCTGTTGAAGAGATGAGCTGGTATTTAGATACGCGCCGTTTTGGAACGGTGCCACATGCCGGTTTCGGACTTGGCTTTGAGCGGATGGTACAGTTTGTAACTGGCATGACGAATATCCGCGATGTGATACCTTTTGCGCGTACGCCGAGGAATTGTGAGTTTTAGGGGTCACAATCAAACACAGGGCTAATTGGGGGTTTAGAAGCGGTACACTGCATATTTTGTTGAATGGAAAAACTTGTTTAATTTCAAGAAAATCCTTTTATGAAAAACCTTTTTACTGCTACGGCATTTGCCGGCAGTTATCTTCAAAAACTTGTTGAGTCAGTACTCTTAATGTTGGCCGTTTTTTTGCTGCTCAACTTTTTCTTTTTGACGGTTTCTAATATCAGCTGGTTAGGACCCTTGTTGTTGCATATTTGGGCTGCAGTAATTTCTGGGCCCGGCGGAACCATTACGTTTACTGTTTTGTTGTTGGTGGGGAGTCCTTTGCTGGCGTTTTATTGGCATCGTCGTGTGGAGGCAGGCAGCTTGAGTTTGGTACGGTCACATGCTGTAGTGCGTGGAATCATTCGCTGGGGTCTCGCCTTTGGGGCGATATTTTTCTCTTTCATGCTTTATATATTTCCTCTGATTTTTAAAACCAAGTTATTGTTGATGGATGATATGCCTGCGGCAGCGGTGAGTGGCAAAAGTTTCTTGGCGTATGTGTTCTTGCGTAGTTTGGCCTTGCGCTGGTTTTTATCTGGCAGTTTGCTGTTGGGCGGACTCTTGCTTTTCTTTAGAAAAACAACGGTGGCTGGATTGTTACTGGTGGCGGGTGGTTCTTTGCTATTTCTTTTGTTGTGGTTGACGATGGGCGAATTTTCTCCCTTTCATACTGGTTATGTAATTGGGGGGTTTGTAACGCTCGTACCTATCTATTTGTTGACGTTACAATGGACGGACCTGCGCAGAAGGTGGAGCGAGGGACTTGTAGAGTTAGCGCCTCCGGTGGTAAGGATGTCTTTTCGTTGGGGAGCGCTGATGTTGGTGCTTTTCGGAATTGGCTTCACCTTTAAAGGTTCCGTAAAGGCCGCGTTTGTTTCTTCACCGCTGCAGGGCAAGTGGCGCGTTATGAAACTGGAGCGCAATGGATCTCCTGTTCCGGCGGATGCCTGGCTAACAG
>JBJTJJ010000373.1:0-2349 GCA_046095445.1 Sediminibacterium sp. | reverse complement strand
GAACTTTATATTGGTGCCTTCTTGTTGAGTGAACCGGAAGCAGGTAGTGATGCTACCAGTCAACAAACTACCGCAGAAGACAAGGGTGATTATTATTTGTTGAATGGCACCAAGAATTGGATTACCAACGGCTCCTCTGCCTCAGTTTATCTGGTCATGGCTCAAACTGACCCTTCCAAAGGAAGCAAGGGAATCAATACTTTAATCGTTGAGAAAAATTCTCCTGGCGTTACTGTAGCAGCCAAAGAAAATAAATTAGGTATCCGTGGTAGTGATACTCATACCATTCTATTTAATGATGTTCGGGTACCCAAAGAAAACCGCATCGCTGCTGATGGATTTGGATTCACCTATGCCATGAAAACTTTGGCAGGTGGCAGAATTGGTATTGCTGCGCAGGCATTGGGAATTGCATCCGGGGCCTATGAACTGGCACTCGCTTATAGCAAACAGAGAAAGGCCTTCGGAAAAGAAATCATGCACCACCAGGCCATACAATTCAAATTGGCAGATATGGCTACTCGAATAGAAGCCGCTCGTTTATTGTGTTTGAAAGCTGCCTGGGAGAAAGACAATCAACTTGATTATACCCTTAGTTCATCTATGGCCAAAGTAGCAGCCAGTGAAACAGCTATGTGGGTGGCGACCGAAGCGGTGCAGGTACACGGTGGTTACGGGTTCGTAAAAGAATACCACGTAGAGCGTTTAATGCGCGATGCCAAAATTACCCAGATCTATGAAGGTACCAGCGAAGTGCAACGCATAGTAATCGGACGAAGTATTCTCAAATAAAGTCTTTCATGCGATTGCTGCCAAAAAATTCCCTGCCTCTTGTATTCAACCAATGCAGGCAGTTTCTTTTGGCGGTAGTGCTGCTATTTTCTTGCCAGTTTCAGTTATTGGCTCAGCCAAATGACAATGTAAAACAGTGGTTGCTGGATGAATTGCAACAGGAACAAGTGAAAGAAAGCAGCGTATTTCCTGCAGGAAGCTTTCCCTCCTGGCGGAGATATGCGCTCAACGGAAATAGTGAAAAAGCCGATGTAAATCCTTTCTTTACCGGACTTATTGATTTCACTTTATTGAATGTAGCCCCCTATCTGAGTGATGCTGAGCAGCAACAGGTAAAGCAGATCAGGAACCTTTGTCGAAAGATCTATCCCAAATTTGCCAACAGGAGCGGTCGCCCCACTTATAATTTCTGGACTACCGATACACCCCGCATTTTTCCCAATGGAGGATGGCTGAACTGGTTCAACAAACAGCAGGCATTGCCTGATGATGCTGATGACACCGTAATTTTATTATTGGCACAACAGAGCAGTGATTCTGTTGCCCGTTGGGTGCATCAATTGTTGAGAGAATATGCTAATGGTAAGCACCAGAAAATTCGAAATACCTATGATCAATTCAATGACCTACCCGCTTACTCTACCTGGTTTGGGAAGAAAATGCCGGTCGATTTTGATATTTGTGTGTTAACCAACATACTCTATTTTATTCAACAGTATCAACTACCATGGAACGACGCAGATAGTGCTTCCCTGCGATGGATTGAACACATTATTGCCAATGATGAGTACCTGAAAAGACCGGCTTATGTATCTCCCCATTATCAACGTGTTCCTGTAATCCTGTATCACCTGGCAAGATTGATGGAATTGAAGCCGATCCCCTCTTTAGAGAAACATAAGGCAAAATTGGTGGAGGAAGCGACCCGACAATTAACACAAACAAAAAATTATCTGGATGCAGTCATTTTGCATACCGCATTATTGCGCTGGGGTATTGATTATGATCAACAACTTACCATTCAATTGAAGGATTGGATAAGCCAACTAAAAGATGGTCCGTTTACCTTTTTTGTTGCCAATATGTCGAGTATGCTACCCGGTTCTCTGAAATCATCTTTTGATAAGGCCGCACTTGGAAAATTCTATTATCTATGTCCCGGTTATCATTATGCTCTTGTATTAGAGAATATTGTTTGGCAGGAGAGGATAAAAAAAATACACCGACGGACTCAATAGACCCGGGTTCACCGACCGACAGCATTGTAGTATATTTACATCCACTATGCCTGTATATACAGATACCTATTTGTCCATTGTACATCAACTTCGGCAAAAAGATGTCACGCTGGTGGCAGTAAGCAAAACACGCACTGCAGAGGATATTAAGGTCTTGTATGATCTGGGGCACCGTGATTTTGGAGAGAACTATGTTCAGGAATTATTGACCAAGCAGACCATTCTTCCGGAAGATATCCGTTGGCATTTTATTGGTCATCTACAGTCCAATAAGGTAAAGCAGCTTGCCGGTTTTGTATATCTCATACACGGGGTAGAT
>JBJTJJ010000372.1:0-1419 GCA_046095445.1 Sediminibacterium sp. | reverse complement strand
ATATCAGGCATGCCCCAGCCAGCTGCAGTTTGATTGTTGGTAGAAACACTCAGAACACTTCCTGGTATATAATACTTTTCATTGGGCAGCTTTTTTTCTTGTCCGTTGACCATTTCAACCAGTGCATCAGCAACAGGGAGTTTAAAGTGATAAGCAAGTTGAGCTGAGGAACCAATACAAACAATGGTGCCACCTGATTCAGTAAATGTTTTCAAAGCATGAATAGAGGTAGCAGCTGTAATTCTTCCCAGGCGCGGGTGGTACATTGCCGGAATAGATTCTTTGTTGATCTCCCGACCTCTTCCGGCAGCAGAAGTCAATGCAGGGATAGCACCACCAACAAATATGATTACATCAAATCGATCTCTCAGTGGAGTTGAATCAATATCACGGGCATAGATCACTTCGTATGGGAATCTGAATTGCTCCATGAGGTAGCGGGTCCAACCCGAAGGCATAGAACCACCATACTGATCCCAGATGGCTATTCGAGCAGCTTTGACAGGCAATAGGTTAATTGGTTTTTGTTGAGCGGGTTGAGGTGTAGCACCTGTTCCTGCCAATAATTGCTGCACCCGCGATTTATTCTTGGTTGTCAGGGATATGAAAAAAGAACCTGCAGCATTTCCTGCAAGCGTATCAGCAATCCTACTCACTTCTATACCCTCTTTCAGCAAAGTATTGACAGCTGTATAAGAATAATTAGCCCTTGAGTCGAGAATCCATCCCTTTTCATTGGCTGAGGCGGCAGCTGCCGGAAGAGGAATTGCTTCCCCGAAAGCAAGACGTTTCATGGGAACATTTACTTCCTCTAAAATTCTGTCAAATTGAATGCCCATGGTATAGGCAAGTGTCCAACCGGCAGCATCATAAGGAGGCACCGGAGGTCCGCCGGGATAGGCAAAATCATTCGGATGGTCTTGTGGTTCGAAAAGGTCCAGTATGTGAGGACGGAAGGCCTGGTTGGTCATGACTACCCAGGTTCCTGCGGGATAACTTCTATTTCCTATTGTAGCAGCTGCAGTTGTTTGATGTACCATCACACCGGTACCAATTAAGGCATTGAGGAAACGAATGGTGGTTGCTTCATCGCTGTTGGGTGGCATGAAAAAAGCGCGGGCATCTCTATTGTCTCGGTTCCTCATTACAGTATCGAACCATTTAGTAGACATGACGGGTACTTCTGTTCTGGCTCCTACTATGGTTGAATCGGAACCACGGCGATTACCTGCATTATTTTTCAAAGATTCCTGATAGGCACTTTTAATGGCAGCCGATTTATTGGGTGAAAGTGCCCAATTATCCTTGCTCCCTTTTTCTATGGAATTCTTTCCCATTCGATAAATATTGAATAACAATTCATCCCTGTACCTCATGGCATAATTCAATACAGCGTAATTCAACGATACAGAATAATCA
>JBJTJJ010000371.1:0-2822 GCA_046095445.1 Sediminibacterium sp. | reverse complement strand
GACAAATGGATATACGGAACTCTGGCTCGGGGAAGGAAATGATAAACAAGTCATGATTGTTCGAAAAAATAATAACCTGCGGGAATTACTGACTCTTTTCGCTTACTTGTTTTGTGCATTTCTTTTTATTTCATTTTTTTTCGATAAGGCAGCTTTACTCCTCAATACTGGATTCAGAAAGAAACAATTGATTTCCCTTTTTCAAATTAAGATCAGATCACAATTGCAATCCATTATCATTTTTATCAGCATATTTTCATTTCTGGTAATCAGCATCACCACCATAACATTATTCATCAGTAGGTTCAATCAAAACAATGAAGAACGGCTGACACGATCGATTCAGGTAATGGCAAATGAGATAAATTCACGGACTGCCAGTCTGGAAAGTATTGAATTACAAGGTAATCCCGGGGGATTTGGTAATAAAATGCAGCAGGTAATTGCTGAAATATCCGAACAACACAATGCAGATATCAACTATTTCAGTACAGGGGGAAATTTATTGATATCTACACAGCCCTATATTTACAATAAGCGACTCCTAAGTGAAAAGATGAATGCCGAGGCTTTTCAACACCTGACTAAGTTGAAAAGTATACGCTTTCAGCAAACAGAAACGATTGGCAGGTTCAAATATCTTAGTATTTATCAGCCGCTCGCGGATGCCGCCGGAACAACCTATGCCTACCTGAATATACCCTACCTCAATTCACAGGCGGAATTGAATCAGGAGATATCTGGTTTTTTAGCAGCTATTCTCAATCTCAATGCCTTCATTTTTCTAGTTGCCGGTATAATTGCATTTTATTTTACAGGCAGGATAACAGATTCTTTTGAACTGATTAGTCGTAAAATGCAGCAAATAAGTCTAGGTAAAGTCAATGAAGCCATTCAATGGAACCGAAATGATGAGTTGGGATTGCTGATAACAGAGTACAATAAAATGGTGCGTAAGCTGGAAGCCAGCGCAAGTGCACTGGCCGTGACCGAGCGGGAAGTGGCATGGCGGGAAATGGCTCGCCAGGTAGCTCATGAGATCAAGAATCCCCTGACTCCCATGAAATTGAGTATTCAATACCTGCAAGAGGCCCTTCAAAGAAATGACCCACGATTACCTGAATTGTATCAGAAAACAAATGCTACGCTGATTACACAAATTGATCAATTATCTAGAATCGCAGGTGATTTTGCTCAGTATGCACAGATTAGCCTGGCTCGTCCAGTGAAACTGGATATAGTTGCCGTTATTCAACAGTGGGCACAGCTATATGACTTATCAGATAATTGCAGTATTCGTCTTTTTTTACCTGATGAACCGGTTTTTATGATGGGTGACCAGGGGCACATCGATCGGCTTTTTACCAATTTATTACTCAACTCAATTCAGGCATGTCAGGATGGGGAAGCTGCTATTGTCAGTATTCATCTTGACACATTGAATGAAATGATTAAGATAAGTTTTGCTGATCAGTCCGGAGGTATAGCCCCTGAATTGACATCCCGCATGTTTTCCCCCAATTTCACAACAAAATCCAGTGGGACGGGTTTGGGACTAGCTATATGTAAAAGAATTGTAGAGCAGGGGGGTGGTCAAATTAGTTTTGAATCAGAATGGGGTAGAGGTACCATTTTCATGATTGAATGGCCTCGCAAGGAGTAAGGTATAGTTTATACGCGCTGCTTATTTTTCTGAAGAGAGATGAACTCTCGCATTTGAGACAAAGTATAACTGCTTAGATTACCAGTAGCTGTTAAGCCAGCCTTCTGTGCCACCAAAACACCATACCGAATATCCTGCATTCCGGCTATGTTGTGTGCATCTGGATTAATAGAAATCAATACACCCAGGTCCCTGGCCCTCTCAATCCATCGCCAGTCAATATCTAAACGACGGGGATGCGCGTTGAGTTCTATCACAACCTGATGTTTAGCACAGGCAGTTAATAACGCTTCATGATCAACCGGATAACCGTTCCGACTCAATAACAACCGACCAGTTGGGTGCCCTAGTAGGGAGGTAAAAGGATTAGCAACTGCAGTGAGTAATCGATGCATTGATTTTTCCTGTGGCATTTTCAGATTGGAGTGAATCGAGGCTATCACCAAATCGAATTGGGACAAAATATCTGCAGGATAATCCAGTGAGCCATCACTTAGGATATCACTTTCGATACTCTTGAAAATAGTAAAAGGGGCAAGAATAGAATTTAGGCGATCAATTTCCTTGTGTTGTGCCAAAACTCGCTCAGCGCTGAGACCATTAGCGTAGAAAGCTGATTTGGAGTGGTCGCTGATTACCAGGTATTCCAGTCCCTGCTTACTTGCTGCTCTGGCCAAATCTTCCAACGTATCTGAGCCATCACTCCACTGGCTATGGCAGTGTATGATTCCACGGATTTCTTCTGTTTGAATAATGGCGGGGAGTGCTGCTCTTTTTGCTTCTTCAATAATATGGCCCGATTCACGCAGAGCCGGCGGAATGGTATGGATACCCGCCTGTTTAAAAATATCATCCTCGTTTTGATAGACAGCTGCTTGAGGCCAACCAACGGTTGAATTCCATTTTTCCATGAAATGATTATCAGCACTCAGCTCAAATTGAAGTCGATACAGATTGTCTGGATTTGAGAACATGAATTGAACCTGAATGCCTTCTCGGCTGGTACATTCCATCCCTTTATCATCAACTGACCCAATAATAAATTCCCAGCCATTCAGCTGTTGTTGTAATTGTGATGAGGGGATAGTTGTGACCAAGGTAAGGTAGGGTATGATCTCCATTTGTCTTCTCCAGGTTCCTGCTGCCAGCGTAACTGAAT
>JBJTJJ010000370.1:0-2155 GCA_046095445.1 Sediminibacterium sp. | reverse complement strand
CAGTATATCTTTTACGGGCTCCTTCTTCGGTCAGGTGTTTCAGGTACTCGTATTGATTTAAGTTGGCATCATCGTGAATCCGGAATTCTTTTGGTAAGGGAAAGGCAGGTAACAAAATATCCTTTTTCAGATTCAGCACTTCAATTTTGTCTACAATGGCATTGGTATTGTCAATGGCTTCCGGCAAATCACTGAACAGGTCAGTCATTTCCTTGGTGGACTTAAAATAGAATTGGTTATTTGGGAATTTGAAACGACGGTTGCGTACCTGCACATCATCGTTCACAAAATCATCAATACCGGGAGTAGATTGTTTTTCTCCTGTATTCAAACAGAGGAGAATATCATGTGCATTGGCATCATCCTGGTCCACATAATGACTATCATTGGTTGCGATGACAGGTACATTGTATTTTTTTGAAAAGCGCAATAAGGTTTGATTGATAGATTCCTGTTCTTCCATCTGGTGTCTTTGCAACTCGATGTAATAATCTTCTCCGAATACATCCAGCCACCATTTGAATTCTTTTTCAGCTGCTTCTTCTCCATGATGTAAAATGGCTTGTGGAACATGTGCCCCGATGCAACAGGTAGTTGCGATTAATCCATTGTGGTGTCGCAAAATCAATTCCTTGTCGATGCGTGGATATTTGCTGTACATACCCTCCATATAACCCAGGGAGGTCAGCTGAATCAGATTCTGATAACCTTCTGCATTTTTTGCCAGTAGTACCTGGTGGTAGCGTTCATCCTTTACTTCTTTGGTAAAAGTTTTAATGTGTCGGTCTTTCACAACATAGAATTCACAACCAACAACCGGTTTTACCCTTGGTGTTAAAATGGGCTTTCCACTTTCATCGGTTCCGGTTTGAATGGTATCGTTCCAGGCCTGTTTTACAAATTCAAAAGCTCCGAACATGTTGCCATGATCAGTGATGGCTAATGCTGGCATATCATCTGCCGCCGCTTTCTTAAATAATTTTTTTACCGATGCTGCCCCGTCCAACAGGGAATATTGGGTGTGAACGTGCAAATGTGAAAATCGCGTCATACAATCAACCTCCATTCATGCGGGTGAATAATCGGACAACTAGAAAAATTTCAGTTGGACCAGCCATTACCGCAGCCAACAAATATCGCAGTTTTTATGCTCCTCAACCCCCCGGTTTTTTCCACAATTCCAGGTCTGTCTCACAAGAATGGGTTAAAAAATTGGCTGCCATTCGTCGGAAAGCCAACAGTTTTTATATTTGACTGTTCATAACTTATGTCCTTCAGGAGTTACATCATTTTATTAGGAATGGGGCTCAGTTGTTCGAGCTGTCATCTGCTGCAGCCGGTATTCAGTAAATCAGCTCCTGCACCGGCAGTTAAACCCACAGTAACTGCTTCAGCACCTTTGGCAAAAGCAGTTACACCCGGGTCAAAAGGGACAGCCGCTCCCATTCGTACCGTGAAAGCAGCACCGGCTTCAGGTACACCTGCTTCTGCCTTCAAAAATGAGTCAGTAAATCCAACCGGACTTCGACCTGCTGAAAATCTGTATGTTTTGCAAGAGTCACCGGCATTCCTTCAGGTCAAATATGGCATATTGCTGGATGTGGTGGCAGAAAAACTCACCAATCCTTCTCTACTGCAGGTAATGGATACCTGGTGGGGTACCCGCTATTGTTTGGGGGGTAGTACCGATAATTGTATTGATTGCTCTGCCTTTGTTCAGGTTTTGTATAGAGATGTTTACCAAACCCCTCTTCCAAGAACTGCCAATGAACAATATGCCGCCAGTGAACTCATAGAGAAGGATGAATTAAAAGAAGGTGATTTGGTGTTTTTTCACACACGTGGGAGGAAGAATGCTATAACACATGTAGGTGTTTATCTGCAAAATAATAAGTTCCTTCATGCTTCTACCAGTAATGGCGTAAGTATCAGTGACCTGGATGAAAGTTATTGGAAACCACGTTTCAGGGGTGGCGGACGCCTCAAAAGTCAAATCTGATTTATTTTTTTCTCCATTTATTTTTTGCAACTTCCAACAGTTGGTGGGCATCGGGGGTTATTTTTCCATAAAATATTCCACCTACCATTAGTCCGGAGAAGACAATTGCTTTGATGACTATGGAAGGCCAGCCGGAGAGCGGATAACCAATAAAGT
>JBJTJJ010000369.1:0-6123 GCA_046095445.1 Sediminibacterium sp. | reverse complement strand
GAGCCGTCTTTGTTTTTATCAATACCCAGCACCTGAGCATAATAATCTGCATGGTACTGATCATTACTGGCATCCCAAACACGGGGGAAGACCATTTTATCCTCTGCGCGGTACATGTATTTTTTGTCCTCGCCAATTTCTACATACTTATCGCCTGACTTTTGGTAGCGCATACCGTTGTTCTTGAGTGAATAGGGGCGGGCGGTGAATTTGGCACCATATACCAATGGGAAGTCCCCATATTGATCACGGCCCAGGTAACCTACCAGACTCATTGGATTATCTACGTTGTACATATCCACTGAAGGATCTGCATTACTGCGCAGCATGGTGGTAACATAAGAACTGTATCCGATGAGTAGGAAGACAATACTCCAGAGAGCCAGGGTGAGATACTGCCATCCTCTTTTGGCTGCTTGCATTAAGCCGAAACGTATAGCGAAGCCAAGCAACACGAAGAAGAAGGCGAAGCCGGCAAAGAAGGGGAATCCAAAACTATTGACAAACACACGGTCAAAATAACCTGCTGCTTTGATGGAATAGGGAATGACAATAAATAGGGTGAAGCCAAGTATCATGCAAGAAAGGAGGAAGAATATGTAGGTGCCACCATAGATCTCCTTTTTTTCCTTGTTGTATTTTTCGAGGAGGAAGAATATGCCAAAAGCAACAATGGCACCCAACATTACGAGGGCAGCCATGGTACCGTCGAGGGGGGCTTCTTCGCTGGCTTCAGAACTTGCGATAAACAGTGCGCCTACTATCCCTACAACAGCACCAACGGCCAGGAGGCGGAAGAACCAGGTGCGAAGCATAGCATAAGGGAAGCGTTCTCTGCGGCGGAAATAATACACCATCACGATTGCGGGTATGGTAAGTAGGTTCAACAAGTGAACGCCGATGGATAGACCCATCAGGAAGAAGATGAAAACGATCCAGCGATCTGCACCGGGCTCATCGGCATGTGCTTCCCATTTCAGGATAGCCCAGAATACGATGGCAGTGAAAAAAGAAGAAAGGGCATATACTTCCCCTTCTACTGCGCTGTACCAGAAAGAGTCGCTGAAAGTATAAGCGAGTGCACCAACTGCACCGGCACCCATGATTGTCCATATTTGAGAGGCACTCAGGGTATCTGAAATTTTCACTCCGGCGATGCGGCGGGCAAAATGGGTGATAGTCCAGAAGAGGAAAAGTATAGTAAACCCACTGGCGAGGGCGCTCATGATGTTTACTGCCCGTGCAGCGGTCATGGGGTCATCACCAAATGCTACAATGAAAATTCGTCCCAACAAAACAAAGAGCGGGGCTCCGGGTGGGTGTGGAATTTGTAACTTAAAACAGCTGCTGACAAATTCGCCACAATCCCAAAAACTTCCGCCCGGTTCGGCGGTCATTACATACACTGTACAGGCGATCAGGCAGACAGCCCAGCCGACCAGGTTGTTAATCTTGTTAAACTGCATAAAACGTTGATTGTTTTCGTGGTTGCAAACTTACCTTTTTAATGGTAAATGGGGAAATGAAGAGTTGCTAAAGTTTTACCTTGTGGAAAGCATGTGCCGGACCCCTATTCATCAAAACTATCCTATCTTTGCGCCCCATGGAAACTCCCGGCAGTATAGCATTTCATACCCTTGGCTGTAAACTGAACTTTTCGGAGACCTCCACGCTTGCCCGCCTGGTGGAGAAGGATGGTTTTACCCGGAGAGATTTCGATGAACAGGCAGATATTTATGTGATCAATACCTGTTCCGTGACAGAAAATGCGGACAAGGAGTGTCGCCAATTAGTAAGGCGCATCCGCCGCCGTTCTCCGGAAAGCTTTGTGGTAATCACCGGCTGTTATGCCCAGCTTCAACCCGAAGCCATAGCTGCTATGGAGGGAGTAGACCTGGTGCTGGGTGCTGCTGCCAAGTTCAACCTGACCGATCACCTGAAGAATCTTTCCCGCACCGGTGCGGCCCGTATCTGCAGTTGTGATATTGATGAGGTGCAGGACTTCCACACTGCTTTTTCCCAGCAAGACAGAACCCGAACTTTTTTGAAGGTGCAGGATGGTTGTGATTATTCCTGTACTTTTTGTACCATACCTATGGCAAGGGGCCGTAGTCGTAGTCAAACGATTCCCAAAGTGCTGGCGCAAGTAGAGCAACTGGCTGAAGCAGGGGTACAGGAAATTGTTTTAACAGGAGTGAACCTTGGCGATTTTGGGATTAGTCCGGATGGCAAGCGCACCAATCAGTTTTCAGAGTTGGTGAAAGCACTCGATCAACAGGCCGCTGTTCCCCGATTCAGAATTTCATCCATTGAACCCAACCTTCTTCATCCTGAAATAATAGAGACCGTTGCTGCGAGTTCCTGTTTTATGCCGCATTTTCATATTCCGCTGCAGAGCGGCAGCAACACCATACTGGCATCCATGCGCCGCAGGTACCGCAGTGAATTATATGCTGACCGTGTGGCACACATCAAATCTGTGATGCCGCATGCCGCTATTGGCGTTGATGTGATAGTGGGCTATCCCGGAGAAGATGAGCAAGCGTTCAGGGAGACAGCCAATTTTCTGCAGGAGTTAGACATCACCTATCTGCATGTTTTCACTTTTTCAGAAAGAGAGAATACCCCTGCGGCAGAGATGACCCAGGTAGTACCTGTCGCAGAACGCAATCAACGCAATAAAATACTGCGCCATTTGTCTTATAGGAAACAAATGCTTTTCCAGGAAGCATTTACCGGCACCACCAGAAAGGTTTTGTGGGAAGATCATGAAAAGGAAGGCATGATGGAAGGGTATACCGATAACTATATCAGAGTAAAAACGCCCTATCGAAGTGAGTGGGCGAATCGAATCATGGACTGGACGATTTAATCAGAGTACCGGACTAATATATTCAGCGGGAAATTCTACAATCATCACCTGACCCAAACTTTCCAACCGAACATATACCTTCTTCTTACCTCCTCTGACAACGGTTCCTTCATTGTCCATGAAGACACCATGATTGACCATTACCCGCATATCTTCCTTAAAGCCTTCTTCAGAAATAACAGTCAGTGCCGCTGTTTTTTCTCCCAGGTATTTGCGGATTAAGTCAATCTCTTCATCGCGAATGATGGCGGGCTTTCCCAGATAGTAAACGAAATTAAGGACTCCTTCAGTTGAAAGTACTTTGACACGTTCGGCAGCATCGACATGAACAAATACATAGGAACGGAACAGAGGTTCTTCGATGATTTTTTTTCTGTCAGACCACTGACGTTCTGATTTTTGAACCGGGCACCAGCTATTGATACCTTTGCGGATCAAAACAGAATCAATTTTCTTTTCCCACCTGGGTTTGGTATAAACAGCCAGCCATTGCTTGACTTGCGGGATGTTTTTTTTGGGGGTGTTGTTCATACCGAAAGAAAATCCTGTGATTAACGATTCTTAACCAAAACATTTTTTTCTGCGTCAGCGAGTTGACTAATTACACGAACACCCTCTTCGATGTGCAGGTCTTTGCGCAGGGATCTGATCCATGCTGCATAGAAATCAGACTTCGTCTTATCGGGATGGTTCATGAATTTATCTTTTTCAGACTCGAGGTATTCAATAGTCATTTCACCGGGCAATGTTAATAGCGTATTGTTCTGGCTGGCAGTCTGCTGAATTTGCTTTTGTTTTTTCTGATAGGCATCCAACTGCAAGGATGGAGGCATTTCATTGTTTTTGGACAGCCAGATAAGGTTATCTTTTAAGAGATTAAAGTTGGGGTTGCTACTGATGGTTTTGTTTTCTTTTTCGATAATAGCATTCAGTGTTTCTCTTTTCCCCCAGGGCTCAAATTGGGCGCGTGGAATTTCATCCCAGGGTAACGCTTCGGGCATATCTTTTTCCCGCACTTTGTAGTATTCATAAGGATCGGGAAGGATGATGTCGGGAACGATTCCCTTCAATTGTGTAGAGCCGCCATTCACACGGAAAAACTTCTGAAAAGTTAAGGTCATGGCTCCCTGGTCTGTTCTGAAGGATGAAAAATCATTTCTGTTACCAAAGGGTACCTGGCGCTGAACTGTTCCTTTACCAAAAGTGGAGGAACTACCAATGATGACACCTCGGTTGTAATCTTGAATAGCACCCGCAAAAATTTCACTGGCACTGGCGCTGAATTGATTCACCAGGACTGCCAGCGGACCATTGTATAAAATTCTGTCGTCACTGTCATACCACGTGCGCTGGTCAACATTGCCTGAACGATCTTTCACTTGCACGATGGGTCCGGATTTGATGAAGAGTCCGACCATTTTAACTACTTCGTAGAGTGATCCACCGCCGTTGGTTCGAATGTCGATGACAATACCATCCACTTTTTCCGCCTTGAGCTTTTGAAGTTCAGCAGCAATATCTGCGGCACAATGGTGGCCACTGGCATCATCGAAATTGGAATAAAAATCGGGAAGGAGAATATACCCTACTTTTTTATCTCCCTGACGAATAACAGCACTGCGCGCCAGGCCTTGGTCCTGATTCACTTTTTCCCGAATCAGAGAAACTACTTTAATAGTACCATCTTCTTTTTTCAAGGTCAGACGAACTTCTGTGCCTTTGTTACCACGAATGAGTTTAACAGCATCTTCTGTAGCATAGGCAGTTACATCTACCGGTTCTTCACTGCCTTGGGCCACTTTGATGATGATGTCATTAACTACGATTTGTCCGGACTTATAAGCAGCGCCACCGGTGATGATGCTGGCAATTTTAATACCATAATCATCTTTGGTGAGTTGTGCTCCGATACCAAAAAATTCATTGCTCATGCGTTCATCAAACCCACGTTTTTCAACCGGAGCGAGATAATCGCTGTGCGGATCCATAAGATTGGAAATGGTATTCAGGTAGGTACTGAAGCGCACTTCTTCTTTGAAGGTACTTCGAATACGACCATAGTTGTCGTTCATGAGTCTCAACACCTGCTCTCTGGCTTTTCTTTCCAGAGCTGAATCGGGCAACACTTTAAAGTCTTTCTGGTCTTTATTTTTTTCACGTTGTTCAATCAGGTCAGCATACCTTTCCAATGCGAAATATTTCAACTTTTTTCTCCAACGGTCTTTGCGTTCGGCTGCTGTTTTTACAAAGGGAATTTTTTCTCCATCCGGCTCTCCTGTTTCGGCAACTGAAAAATCAAAGGGACTCTGCAGTATTTCTTTATAAATTTCAGCAGACTCTTCCAGGAGACGATTGTACATATTACTTACCGTAGGCAGAAAAGTGATCGGTTCACCGTGAATTTCATTATCTAGTGTTGTTTCAAAAACTTTCAGTGAGTCGATGTCTTTTTGTAAAAACATGGTTTTGTCGCCATCTAGTTGATCGATAAAGCGGTTGAACAATAACCGCGAAAATTTATCATCGATGTTTTTGGGATCATAATGTTGTTCCTCCAGTACCCTGCCCACTTCTTTCAGCAATTGCTGACGGGGATTCGATGGCTCCAGTATTCCAAGTGAGGAATTTCTAAAGGCGAAGAACAAAGCACCAAAGCACACTATTGCCAGCAACAACCATTTTTTACTCATCATAAAGTCAACTATTTTTTTCATGGTAAGTCTCAAAAATAATTGAAAAAAACCATAGCCAAGGACCGATAAAAGCAATTAACAAAGGTTTGGAATGGGAAACCAGGAAAAGCGGTTGTAAAATATTCAATGAAAAAACAGGATTTATTGTATTTTTGCAGCCGAAAACGGAGAGCGTAGCTCAGTTGGTTAGAGCGTCAGTTTGTGGCACTGAAGGCCGGGGGTTCGAGACCCCTCGTTCTCCCTCCCAACCTACAGGCACAACTTGTAGGTTTTTTTATCGCACAATTTATGTCAGTAACCTGGATCATCATACCGCTGATTTCTGCCTTCATTGGCTGGTTCACCAATTGGATAGCCATTAAAATGTTGTTTCATCCCCGGCAACCCAAAAAAATACTGGGTCTCACTTTCCATGGGATCTTCCCCAAAAGGCAACAGGTATTTGCTGCCAGATTGGGAAAACTGGTGTCGGATGAATTGCTGTCTTTTACTGATATCTCCACCAAAATCACTCATCCATCGAATCTGAAATCGGTGATGCCCTTGATTGAAAAACAC
>JBJTJJ010000368.1:0-1571 GCA_046095445.1 Sediminibacterium sp. | reverse complement strand
TGCATGAACCTGTCACCGGCTAACGCCAGTAACACGGAAAGGGTGAGAACCGTGGAGGCAGCGAGTTCCAGCGGACTACTAAAAATGCTGCCAAATCTTTTAAAACCTGTCTCTGTTTCGAAGGTCCAGAATAGTCCGTAGTTGCCGGATTGTTCTGCGTTGAAAAACTGCACATGGAAATCCATGAAGCCCGTTTTGGTGTGTAGGTGTTCATAGGGAATCCATTCTGCGAAAATCAATACAACTGCTGCGGTTATGGTAACAATGCAGATCCAGGAAAAGAGGTGATTGAGGTTGATATCGGCAGCTTTACAAAAACGCCCTGCGAAATAGATCAGGGGAAACATCGACAGCGCTTTGAATGCCAGTAGCCGGCTCATGAAAGGGTAGGGGCCGATGGGTAATATAAGATAGAGGAAAGTGATGCCCATAAACACCAGCATCCACTGATCAACGGGATGCCATTTGGGCCTGCGTTCTAAAGTAAACACCACCATCGCCAGTGAGCCGATGGCAATGATTTCCTTGAAGCCCTGCAGCAGCGGAATGATGGAAGCAAAGCCATATAAATGCGTAACGGATAATGCCTGAATGTAGATGGGTAATCCGCCTACTACAAATACAGGAAATCCCCGAATATCTTTTCTCCACAGCAGGTAAGCGCCGTAGATAAAGGAAGCGATGTATATGACGGGGAACAAAAACATGCAGTGATCAGATACTGGTTGATGGGTGATTGGTGTAAGCAATATTACCTGTTAATCCATCGCGAATGGCACGGGTTACAGCGAATAATTTTTTCCAACGGAAGCGCAAAAGAAAATACAGCAGGATGCCTGCAAAATAAAATACATGGTACAAAACAACAACCGGCAGGAAATACAGGGGTGTGAATTTTTTCAGTATCCAGATTCTGTTGCGGATATTGAGATAATGTACCACCGGGTTTATATATCCTTCTGCATTTTTCTTTGCCTGCTTGTTCGACATGCCCCCCACGTGCCAGATTTCAGCAGCAGGCACGAGGCGAAGTTCAAATCCTAGTTTCCGTAGGCGGAAGCTCAGATCTACATCCTCAAAGTACATGAACATGTTGTCTGATAAGCTGCCTGTTTTTTTCAGTAAATCTGTTCTTACCAAAAACGCACATCCCGTGATCCAGTCCACTGCAACGCCTGTATCATCAGCTATTTTTTCTTTTGGTAATTGCTTTTTTACGAGTGGTTGTCCGATCAGGTTAAGATAATAAGAGCCGGCATTCCAAATTACCCTTGAGGGCTCTTCACAATAAATGAGTGGTTGCACGGCGCCGACGCCGGGATGTTCATCTAGGTAATGGGTAAGTATTTCCAGAAAATTCGGAGCAACGGTGGTATAGTTGTTCAGCAGGTCCAAGTACAACGTGCCGTAGCCAACGTAGGCTAGGCCGCTCGTCAAGTCCTCCGGCTCGCTGGTCTCTACATCGATTTGCACGGGCTCTATCATGGTATCTTCGTGCCATTCGTTGAAGGACGTCACCATCAGCAAGTTGTCGGCGTTTTCGTCCACGAGATGGAGGGCCCTCTTCAGGC
>JBJTJJ010000367.1:0-1664 GCA_046095445.1 Sediminibacterium sp. | reverse complement strand
ATCCTGTATTCCATAGCAAAAAATTTTGTCCATTGATTTGTTCGCGTCAAAGGTAAGGCGAAGCGTCAATTCAATTGGTTAAAATTCATGGCGTGATTCGGGCTTATCGGGAATGTTCTGCCTGATTATCATTGTTTTTCTTAATTTCAAGCAGAAGTTTTTGTCTATGAAAAAATTATGCTTGCTGGTGTGTGCCTGCGCCTTTCTTTTTGCCGATGCGCAGCCCTATCAACCCGACTGGTCATCATTGAATACCAGACCTGTTCCCAACTGGTTCAGGGATGCCAAATTTGGCATCTTCATTCACTGGGGCGTGTATGCCGTTCCGGGATATACCACCAAAGGCGGCTATGCTGAGTGGTACCAGCAGGGGCTGGAATCAGGTGACTCTGCCCGCAAAGAATACCACCGCAAGCGTTTCGGTAATCTTACTTATTATCAACTGGCCGATCAGTTCAAAGCAGAATTGTACAACCCCGATGAGTGGGCTCGCTTGTTCGAAAAATCCGGTGCCAGATACATTGTACTAACTTCCAAACACCATGATGGCTATGCCCTCTGGCCAAGCAATGAAGCCAGCCGCAGCTGGGGACAGGGATGGAACTCACTGGTAACCGGTCCGCGTCGTGACCTGCTGGGTGATTTGTTCAGGGCCGTTAGAAAAACCAAAGTGCGTGCAGGCATGTATTATTCCTTGTATGAATGGTTCAATCCCATCTGGAAATCAGATCCCGCCAAATATGTGAATACGCACATGTGGCCGCAAATGAAAGAACTCGTCAACAATTATCAGCCCGATGTTTTCTGGACGGATGGTGATTGGGATGCAACCGATGAAACCTGGAAGTCGAAAGAATTTTTGGCCTGGTTGTACAATGAGAGTCCGGTAAAAGACAAGGTAGTGACCTATGATCGCTGGGGCAGCGGAATACGATTCAAACAAGGAGCGGTCTTCACACCTGAATACCAACCCGACCTCGATTTCGATCAGCACTATTGGGAGGAAAGCCGAGGCATGGGATATTCGTATGGATACAACCGGGAAGAGGATGCCTGGGATTATAATTCTTCGCAGTCGCTGATATTTCACCTCATTGACAAAGTGAGTCGTGGTGGTAATTTTCTACTCGATATCGGTCCCGATGAACATGGAAAAATTCCTCCTATCATGCAGGAAAGATTGCTCGATATCGGCAAATGGCTTTCTGCCAATGGGGAAGCAATTTATGGAACGGAAAGATGGAAATATACCTGTCAATGGTCTGATGGTAAGCGGGATTACAAAGCAAAGAAGGGGGAAGATTTTATGTTGAAGCTCACCGTCGACCCGGCTCCCGGATATGCCCGCAAAGAAGTATTCTACACCTACAAATCGGCACAGCAGCAGTTGTTTGCCCTACTGCCCCGTTATCCTTCTGATGGGAAAGTTGTTTTGAAAAATCTTGGCGCTACAGTGCCGTTGAAGCAGATCACGCTATTGGCCACAGGAGCGCAATTGCCTGCCACCCTGCAGGGTGATGATGTCGTGATTCAGTTACCCCCATTCGATCCCAATGTCTTCAGTACATCATCGGCGTATGTCATCAAAATCAATGGCTACGGGGATTACAGGAAGAAACATTTGCTCGATGTTAGTTACCAGTAAGATGTATAGGGGGCACTGG
>JBJTJJ010000366.1:0-3291 GCA_046095445.1 Sediminibacterium sp. | reverse complement strand
CCATAGGTAAGCGCTATCGCAGGCAAGATGCTATCGGTACTCCTTTCTGTGTTACCATCGATCACCAGACACTGGAAGATAAAACGGTCACCATTCGTTATCGGGACAGCATGGTACAGGAAAGGGTATTGATGAGTCAGGTTCGTGAACTGGTGAGTGCACAATTAATCTAAGATACCCACGATCACTTCAGATAAAAGACCGCACTTTTTTATCCGTAGATTTCCAGGTGGATGGCTTTTTTATCGTAACCAAGAGCGGTGATTCTCTCTTTGGCTTCATCGATCATGTTCTTCCAACCGCATAAATAAAACTTCGCAGGAATAGCTCCTTTGTTGGTCAGTTCTTCATACACCTGGTGAACATATCCTTTGTAGGCGCCGGCAGGTACTTCCGCTTCGCGGGAATAGCAGGGATGAAAATGGAATCCGGGCTCATTGGCAGCCAGTTCCTGTAATTCTTTGATGTATAGTCCATCTTCGAATTTTCTACATCCAAAGACCAGGTGTACGCCCTGATGTGGTTTTTTGTGGTGATGAAGCCAGTGAACCATGGAGCGGAAGGGGGCGATGCCGGTACCGGTGCAGATCAGGTAAATGTCTTGATCTAAGATTTCAGGCAACACAAATTTGCCTTGTGGACCGCGTAATATAATTTCTGTTCCCACAGTTACTTCATTGAAAAGATAGGTGGTACCTAAACCGCCTTCGAGATAGACGATGACCAGTTCAAAGACATTGGTGCCATCAGGTGCTGAAGCGATGGAATAACTTCTCCAGCGTTTGTTTTTTTGTTCATGTATTGGGAGGTCCAGGGTTACAAATTGTCCTGGAATAAAATCAAAGGATTCAATTTCAGGAACATGGATCCAATATCTTCTGCAATTGGGCGTTTCATTTTCTATTTTGATCACCGTGCCGGTGCGCCAGGGTTCTGCCATTTTTTGTCTTTTATTTTGTTACAAAGGTATATAAACGAACAATTTTCTTGTGGACTGTGATTTTTTCACCATAATGTTAGTTTGCTTCAACAAAAAGGCCGGTAAAAAGTTTACCGGCCTCAGTATTTAAAGTGTTCAATGTCTATCGTTGAATCACCAGTTTCTTAATATATACTTTTTTGTTGTGCTGTATTCTCAACAGATACATAGAGGAAGACAACTGAGGCAGCGATATTTCTTTGGAATAGTTTCCAATGAAATTAGTTTGGTTGGCAGAGAAGGCCTTATTGCCGCCGGGGTCTATGATATCTATCCAGAGGTCTGCCCGGGTATCCACAGTAAAGGAAAGATTGAATCTGCCTTTATTAGGGTTGGGCGAAACACGCAACTTAATTTCTTCTGCCAGTTGTTCTGTAAGGGCAGTAATGGTTACGTTAATAGTATTAGAAGTAAGTTGGCAACCAAATGCATCAAATACGACAACTTTATAATTACCACTTCTGGTTGGCTTATAGATTTTTGCATTCGCACCTATGATGAGTGTATCGTTGATGTACCATTGGTTGGCTGTATTGTAGGATGAAATCAATGAGTCACCTTGTCGCGTGATGACAGGTTCAACAGGTGAGGCGGCAGTCACAGCTACCCGGGCACTGGGACAATCGAGTGTACTGATTTTCATATCATAGAAGAAATAATAAAATTGCCAGGGCTGATTCGTACCGGGAGTTACACTATTGCCTGTAATAGACATCACTCCCGGAATTGTCATTGGATAGGTATTGGGTGTTGCGATTTGGTTGTTTCTAAAGATAGAGGCACTATCTGATCTGCCATCACCACTGATACATTGAAGGATCAAAATATGGTCGCCCGGCTGAGTAACAGGAATATCCAACCGGAAAACAGCACCGAGGTCCTGTGGATTGTTACCTACAACTGCGCCCGGTTGTGGATTAGGATTCGTGGCAGGAGCATCTATTATTGTTGTATACTGTGGGATATAAGAATAACCCGTAGATGTTTCATTGGTAAGATCTCCGTATATGATTCTGATTTTTCCCGGATTGCCAATATACATGCGGGCTGTTTCTATCACCAGGGGTACAGAATTATTAATGCGAACAAAGTTGCCGCTGAATGTATTGTAACTACCATTTGTATAAGCCATTTTACTGGCTGGTCCGATTGAAGTCTGTATTTCTTTTCCTAGGTAGAATGTTCTGTTGGCAGGAACATTGGCAGTACTTGCATTTGAGCCGGAAGTAACCGGAGTTGTGGCTGATTCTGAATTGTACCAGAAATAGTTTGTACCCGGTACGGGGCTAGTCACTCTCAATAAGGCAGTAGTTCCGCACATGCTTCCTGTTCCCTCGGGTGCTGATGGCCGGGCTGCACTGGCAAAAGAGGAAGTCAGGTTGTTGTTGTTGCTGTTTTGGTCATTATTCAGTGAGGTAGATGCCAGAATATTATAGGTCGTTCCGGCGAGCATCGCAAAAGGATTCTGGAAGGTGACAGTTGCAATAGAACCCGCTGAAATGGTGCCTTTGTAAACAGTGGAGAAAGTTGAAACAATTGCACCCCCTGATGTAGTGGCAATTCCGCTTACAGGAACATTTGATTGGCTGACAGCACCATTGTTTTTGATTTTGATGGTCAGATAATTCTGTCCTCCTTCACAATCTCCTGATGCAGGCGCAGTGATCTCAAAAGGCATCATATCATTCGATGGACTAACAACACGTAAACGATAATCTTGTGTTTCACCACGGCCGTAAGTTCCGCAGGCCAGAACATCACCCGGTGTCGATGTTTCCTGCACTACAATTCTCATCAGGCACAGGTTACCAACAGATACAGTTGCCGGAATTGCAATGTTTGCAGTATAAATCTGTGCGGCGGAAGTCAGCGCATTGCTGGTGGCCATCAATTCACCGGCATCAAATACGCCATTGTTGTTGAAATCAATGAATACTTTAACGATCCGGGAATTGGTACTGGCATCTGCAGTATTCAACTTAATGGAAATGGGTAAAGTTTGCAATGGCTCAACTGTGGCAGTAAAACGCGTATTGTCTGTATAAGTTCTGGATCCTGCAGCATTGGCAATTTGCAGATTGCTGAAAATGACAGAATCAATTCTTGCACCACCGCCACCGGAAGTAGAATTACAATAAGCAGTTCCACCCACACCACTTACCAGGAGTGAATAGGCCTGCGCATCTTTCACTAATATGCCTTTATGTGAAACACGAATAGTATATGCTTGACCGGGCACCGTACTGTCGATATCGATGCGCTCTACGTTATCTACTGAGTTATCAGCAGGAAATGCCGCCGATGCAGGGAAA
>JBJTJJ010000365.1:0-5104 GCA_046095445.1 Sediminibacterium sp. | reverse complement strand
GGTGTATTATCTTTTACGGCTTCTACTTGAACTCCCCGTGCCTTTTCAGTATCTGTTAAAGTCAGGCCCAGATTGGGTTTGGGGCCTCCGGCGCGATCTAAAAGATCCCTTAATTCACCATCGCGTAAAAATGGCAGATTTAAATCTTGTATTCTTTCGGGCATTGTTCTTTCAACTGGTAAATTGGGTGCCAACTTTGTAGTGGTAGTTTTTACTTCACCATTGCGGAGAAAGTCGATGTTGATTTTATCTGTCGGCTGATATTTGCCTACTTCTTTATAGAGATTTTCCGGATCGGTTATGCTATTTCCATTGATCGCAGTGATGATGTCATCTTTTTGCAGACCGCATTTTTCTGCGGGGGTACCGGCATTGACTTCCACAATGCGCGCTCCTTTTTCATCTTTTTCTGTTACTACGCCCAGCAATGCCTTGTTCTCTTCGGGCTTCTCAAAATTGGGCATCCTGAATAATAATCTACCTTCTTCTATCTTTCTAAGCTGCTCGTCGAGTGATTCTTTGCGGAACATCTTGCGGTTGAGTCTCATTTGACCAGGCTCCTTCATGGTGATGGTGGTATCTCCGTCACGAATGATAATAATTTTGGAGGGTCCTTTTGATGGACGGAGCGGTTCGGGTGGTGTAGACGGTATCGGTGGTTGCGCCGATGAAGTCAGGCCCAGCAGGCAGATGGTGGTAACTACAAGAAGTCGCATAATGAACAGTTTTTAATGTACGAAATATTTAGTACATCAAAACTAGGGGATTTACAATGTACGAAGTTGTTCGGATTTGTTAAAATTTTGGCAATCAGTTCAATTTTGAACGAACGGCTGCAATCACCTCTTGTAATCGACTGCTGTCTTGTCCGCCTGCAGTGGCTAGAGTGGGTGCGCCACCGCCACCACCTTTGATCAGGGGGGCTACTTCTTGCTTGATGAGTTTACCTGCATCAAGATTTCTTGTGGTTACGGTAGTTTCATCGAGCATGATAGCTACCTGTGCCTTACCGTCGACATTGGCAGCGAGTACTACCAGGTAATCACTTAATTGACCCTTTAGCTGGAAGCATATTTTTTTCAATGCATCTGCCTGACTTACCTCAACAACTGCTCCCAGGAAAGAAGTAGTTCCTATATTCTCTATTTGTTGCAGCAATCCCGGAATGAGTTGATGAAGCAGTTTGGCTTCATATCCCTCGAGTTTCTTTTTAAGCTCGGTATTTTCCAGTTGCAGTTGCTGTACGGCTCTCAGAACTTCTGCAGGATTTTTTAATGTGGATCTTATTTGCTCAAGTGTTGCTACATCCGAATTCATGGCCTCCAGTGCTGCAGAACCGCCCACAGCTTCAATTCTTCTCACACCGGCAGCGATGGCAGATTCGTGTTTGATCTTGAAAAGTCCCATTTCACCGGTGTGATTAACGTGCGTACCTCCACAGAGTTCTATGGAAAAATGGGGGTCCATAGTAACCACGCGCACACGGTCACCATACTTTTCTCCAAACAATGCCATTGCACCTGCAGCCATTGCCTGCTCTTTTTCCATTTCTTGAATCTGCACCGGAATGTTGTGGCGAATTTTTTCATTGACAATAGTTTCAATTCGCTGAATTTCTTCCTCTCCGATCTTGCTGAAGTGGGAAAAATCAAAGCGTAATTGTATTTCGTTCACCAAGCTTCCCTTTTGTGCTACATGGGTACCCAGCACCTGTCGAAGGGCTGCATGCAGCAGGTGAGTAGCGCTGTGGTGTACAGTAGTCAATTGACGTGTTTCGGCATCTACTGTTGCCAGTACCGGTGCATCGGGGTGGTTGGGAAGTTCTTCAGTGATATGAAGAATAAGATTATTCTCTTTCTTGGTATCAAGTACCCGAATAATTTGCTCTTGTCCGAAAGTAAGCGTTCCGCGATCTCCTACTTGTCCACCACTCTCCGCATAAAAGGGAGTGGCTTCCAGTACGAGCTGATAATTTTCTTTGCCCTTCGCTTTTACTTTACGGTAGCGCACCAATTGGGTAGGAATGCTCAGTGAATCGTAACCAACAAATGCCGCAACAGCATCTTCCTGCAAAACAATCCAGTCTTCTGTGTCCATCTGAGTCGCTGCCCTGCTTCTGTTTTTCTGTTGCTGCATCTCCTGTTCGAATTCTTGTTCGTCGATGGTACGGCCTTGTTCAGCAGCTATCAATCGGGTGAGGTCCGGCGGAAAACCATAGGTATCGAATAATTCAAAAACTTGTTTGCCTGGTATTTGTGTTGCATTGCTCGCAAGAATGTCATCCATTCTCTTCAGGCCCTTTTCCAATGTGCGCAGAAAAGCTTCCTCCTCTTCCCGAATAACTTTAGATACGAAATCCTGTTGTTGCAGTAATTCAGGAAATACGGTTTCAAACTGTTGTGCCAGCAGGGGAACCAGTTGAAAAAGTAAGGGTTGATGATAATCAAGGCAGGAATAGTAATAACGCACAGCCCTGCGAAGTATCCTTCTGATTACATAACCGGCTCCTGTGTTCGAGGGTAATTGTCCATCAGCAATCGTAAATGAAATGGCTCGAATATGATCAGCCAGCACCCTGAAAGCTATTGCTTGTTTGCTATCACTTGCGTCGTAAGTTTTCTTCGTAATTTTTTCAACGGCAGCAATGGTTCCCGAAAAAATATCGGTATCGTAATTACTTTGTTTTCCCTGTATCACCCGAACCAAACGTTCGAAGCCCATGCCGGTATCAACATGTCGCATAGGTAAGGGCTGCAGAGAACCATCTTTGAGTCGGTTGTATTGAATGAAAACGTTGTTCCAGATTTCGATGACCTGAGGATGATCTTTGTTGACCAGGTCTTTGCCGGGACTTTTTTTTCTCTCTTCCTCTGATCTGCAATCCACATGAATTTCAGAACAAGGGCCGCAGGGTCCGGTGTCACCCATTTCCCAGAAATTATCTTTTTTGTTTCCAAAAAGGATACGTTCTTCCGGCACCAATTTTTTCCACTCCGCCAAAGCGATGGTGGAAGCCGGTAATCCTTCCGAAGGGTCTCCTTCGAATACGGTAACATACAAACGATCTTTATCCAGCTTGTAAACTTCTGTCAGCAGTTCCCAGCTCCAGGCAATGGCTTCGGCTTTGAAATAATCACCAAAACTCCAGTTACCCAGCATTTCAAACATCGTATGGTGATAGGTATCTACCCCTACTTCTTCGAGGTCATTGTGTTTTCCGCTTACCCGAAGACATTTTTGGGTATCGGCCACCCGCGAGTAAATAGGTTTTTTGTTGCCCAGGAAATAGTCCTTGAATTGATTCATGCCCGCATTGGTGAAAAGCAGGGTGGGGTCATCTTTCACAACAATAGGTGCAGATGGAACGATATGGTGCTGTTTGGACTTAAAAAAGTCTAAAAAATGCTGTCTGATCTGGGCACTGGTCATCATCCGAGAAAAGTTTACGATTCCTTTTAGCCCGTTTGAAACTATATTTGGGGCTGTTTTGGGTAGGCAAAGGTAAGGAATTGATGTGGGAGAAAGGACCCCGATAGCGGGAAGTCCTGCATCTGCCTCACCCCATAATACCCTCCTCAATCTGTAGGCGAATTCATGAAAAAGGTCAAGTATTTTTTCAATACCCATACCCTTCGGTATGAAAAACTGGAGGTGCCGCTTCGTGTTCGGCTCTTGCAGGTCATTGGATTCATTGCTGCCTCGATTGTGACCGGACTTCTCATTTATACCATTGCTTTCCGGTATTTTGCTTCTCCGCGGGAAAAGGTATTGAGACAGCAAAATGAGTCTTTGCAGGAGAATTATGCTTTGTTGATGGAACGGGTGAACCAGTTAGAGTTGCAGATGGAAGAAATTGAAAACCGCGATAACAATGTTTACCGCACCATCTTTGGTGCTACACCTATTCCCGATAGTGCCCGCGTGAAAGAGATGGAGCGACGCAATGAAGTAAAGTTGGTGCAGAGTATGGGTGAGCCGGCACTCATAGAGAGCATCAACAACCAGTTGAATCGACTGGCATTACTGGAGGCCTATCAGATCAAATCTTTTGATGAGATCAGCAGGTTGGCAAAGAACAAGGAAATATGGCTCGCATCCATGCCCTCCATTCAGCCCATCAGCAATAAAAATCTCACGCGCATTGGTTCGGGCTTTGGGTACCGCATTGATCCGGTATACAAAGATCGTCGTCCGCACAAAGGCATTGATTTTACTGCCCCCATCGGAACTCCTATATATGCAACCGGAGATGGAAGGGTGGTGGATGCCGGTTTCAGTACCGGGGGGCATGGCAATAGGGTGGTCATTAACCACGGCTTTGGTTATCAAACATTATATGGTCATATGTACCGCATCAAAGCCAGGGTGGGAGACCAGGTGAAAAGAGGAGAAGTAATTGGTTATGTGGGTAGTACCGGAAAAAGCACCGGTCCACACGTTCATTACGAGGTAATCCACAACGGCAATGAAGTCGATCCTATCTACTTTTTCTACAATGATTTAAGTCCGGCCCAATTCGACCGCATTCTCAAGTTGGCGGCGACCAGTAACCAGAGCATGGATTAGTAAGGCAGCGAACAAAAGCAATGTCAATTTGTAATTAGTTGAAATTGATACAGTGGAACCCGGCATTAGAAAATACTTGCTCCGCATTTTGAATACCCTGGGTATCGGCTTGTTGTGGATGACCATCAACTCTACAGCCGGTATTATGTTTGGCTATGGATTGGTGGAAGACACCTTCCAATTGGGCAACATCGTTTTTTACACTTGGTTTTTCCTCAGTATGTTTCTTTTCTCCTGGTGGATCTATCGCATTTGGCGGAATCCTATTAGATATGAAGAATAGGATTTTTCTTGTGCATTAATTCTTCCCATCCAGTATCACCGGTGTCTTCCCTCCATTCATGATGATCACTTTAGAATTGGGTGAAGTCATCAATCCTTTCAATGCCTGAATCTGCTCATATTGTAACTGCTTTTCCCCAATGCGGGCATGAATCAATTCAAGGACTATTTCCTGGGCAACAAAAAACCTATTTACTCGCGGGTGGCCGATACCCAAAAATGTCTTCGGGTAAGCGGAAAACACAATGACCTCGAA
>JBJTJJ010000364.1:0-11260 GCA_046095445.1 Sediminibacterium sp. | reverse complement strand
TCAGGGTACTAATATTAATTTCTCCGCTGCCAATAATCAGTTCATTTGTCCCAATCATGGTGCCATTTTCAATACATCAGGGGCGAATGTAGGCGGACAAAGTACTGCTCCGCTAAAAGTGTATACCGTTGCTGTTAGCGGTACCACTTTGACTGTAACTGGCTAAACCAATGGTTCCTGCTGGCTAAGACAATGGAAACTTCCAAGTCCCCAGATGATGTCTGTGGAATCGATTCCTACTGTCTGCCTTTCCGGAAAACACCGGCTGATGATAGATAACGCCTCATCATCTCGATCACAACGAAATGTCGGAACAATCACATGTTGATTGGAGATATAGAAATTGGCATAGGAAGCCGGTAGTCTCTGTCCTTCATAAACCACTTCTCTTGGCATCGGCAATTCGACAATATTAAGCGATTGACCATCTGTCAACTTCATAGTTGTTAGTTGTCGCAGATTATGCTGAAGCAGATCATAATTCTCATCTCCTGCATCGTGCTCGATTACTGTCAATACTGTGTCTTCATTGACAAACCGGACTGTATCATCAATATGACCATCAGTATCATCACCAATAATTCCTTCGTCTACCCAAAGAATTTGGTGAACGCCATAAAAATCACGTAGGTATTGCTCTATTTGTTGTTGGTTGAGATGTGGGTTCCTGTTCGGATTCAGCAAACAGGCAGTAGAAGTGATGAGTGTACCTTTCCCATTGAATTCAACAGAACCACCTTCCATTACAATTCCCGGATGAAATACAGGCAATTGAAAATGATTGGCAACGGAGGTTGGAATCACATCATCCAAATCAAAAGGAGGATATTTATTTCCCCAGGCATTGTAGCCCCAATCCACTACCACTTTTTTTTGTTGAGCAGCCGGATTGATCAGAAAGGCGGGACCGTGGTCGCGACACCAGGCATCATTGGTTGGATGCAAATAGAATTCGACGTTAGCCATATTTACGTCTGCTTTTTCCAGGTGCTTGATAGCAACATCACGCATAGTAGTATCGGCAATATTGATGCGCACTTTCTCGCCTTTAGCTAAATAAGCCACAAATTGACTGTAGGGCTGAAAGATGGTGTCAATTTTTCCCGGCCAACTAGCTTCTTTGTGGGGCCAACTTAACCAGGTAGCTTCATGCGGATAAAATTCAGCAGGAAAAAAATAACCTGCTGCTGCGGGAGTAGAGGGTAAAGAACTCATTTTCAATTAGCGTGCTACAGGTGGAACAAAATCAAAAACTAAACGACAAAATACTTTCACTCCTGCATCCAGTTTACTATCATCCAACATAAAATCAGGCGTATGGTGCGGATATGCTTCTTTAGCAGACCAGGCGGGATTACGGGCACCCAGGAACATGAAGAAGGCAGGGGCTTTTGTTCCATAAAATGAGAAATCTTCAGCACCGGTATCCCATTCAATTTCCATAACATTCTCATCACCCAATGCTTTTTTCAATGATGGCAGTGACCGACTTACCAACGCCGGCTGATTGTATGTTACCAGCGTTTTAGTATCAATGGTTACTTCAGCAGAAGCACCATAGGCAGCTGCAGTTTGCTGAGCAACACGTCTGATTCTTTCATGTACTTCCTTTTGCATATTCGGGTCAAGAGTCCGGATAGTTCCCTCCATCATAGATTCTTCAGGAATGATATTAGGCCTTACACCACTATTGATTTTCCCAACAGTGATAACAGCTGGTGCCTTAGTCAGGTCTGTTTGTCTACTTACAATTGATTGCAGGTTTTGTATGATAGCAGCACTTACTACGATCGGATCGATTCCTTTCCAGGGATTAGCACCATGGGTTTGCTTTCCTTTTACTTTAATGGTAAACCAATCGGAGGATGCCATGAACCCTCCGGATTTATATCCAAGTTTACCGGCCTCCAACTCAGATTTAATATGAATTCCAAATACTGCATCCATGACAGGATTATCCATGAGTCCTTCTTTGATCATCAGTGGTGCACCACCTTCTTCATTTCCTGGAGGACCTTCTTCTGCTGGCTGAAAGATGAAGACAACTGTTCCCGGAACTTCTTTTTTCATCTGAGATAAAACCTTGGCAGTTCCCAGCAGCATGGCAATATGTGTATCATGTCCGCAAGCATGCATAACGCCCACTGGTTGTCCATTGTATTCAGCAGTTGCTTTTGAACGAAAGGGGAGGTCATTTCTTTCTGTTACCGGTAACGCATCTATATCCGCTCGAAGTCCGATTACACTACCCGGTTTGCCACCTTTTAATATTCCGACAACACCGGTTCCTGCCAGGCGACGGGTTTCGATACCAAATTCTTTCATATAAGCTTCGATCTTCTCTGCTGTTTTGTACTCTCGATTGGAGAGTTCAGGGTATTGATGAAAATAGCGCCGCATTTCAATCACCTGAGGGGCTACGCTTTGAATATTTTTTTGTAACTGATCGGTGACATTTTGTGCATCCACACGAATCACCAGTAACAAAAGGATAGGTAATAATTTATACATATGCTGGAAAACTTTGTGTTTAAAGATACAGGTAAGATAGTTACTTCGAATAGATTACCCCCGGTATTCACCAAATACTTTTCTCAATTCACCGGCAATCTCACCCAGGGTACAGTCATTTTCGACGGCACGAATAACTTCTGGCATCAGATTGGAGGAATTAATAGCTGCCTGGCGTATCCTATGAAGACAATCTTCTGCCTTTGCTGCGTCACGATGTGCACGAATACTTTTTAGCCGTTCAGATTGCACATCCCGAATGGAATCGTCAATAACAAATCCTGGTATAGGGATTTCTTTATCTGCCTGAAATTGATTGACACCTACTATGATTTTTTCACCTGACTCAATTTTTTTCTGGTATTGATAGGCGCTATTGCTGATAGCATCCTGCATATAACCTTGTTCTATGGCTGCTACACTTCCACCCAAGCCATCAATTGTTTCTATCAGCTCATTGGCTTTGCGTTCTATCTCATCGGTAAGCCATTCTACATAATAACTTCCTGCTAATGGATCAGCGGTATCTGACACGCCGCTTTCATACGCAACTATTTGTTGAGTCCGCAGCGCAATTCTTGCAGCCTCTTCTGTTGGCAGACTCAGGGCTTCATCGTATCCGTTGGTATGGAGACTTTGTGTGCCACCCAACACAGCAGCCAGTGTTTGAATGGTTACCCTACTGATATTATTAAGCGGTTGCTGAGCCGTTAACGTTGCTCCACCGGTCTGTGAATGAAAGCGCAGCATCATTGCTTTTGGATCAGTGGCACCGAGCGACTGCATCATCTTCGCCCACATTCGCCGGGCAGCCCGAAACTTAGCTACTTCTTCAAAAAGATTGTTATGGGAATTAAAAAAGAAACTGAGGCGTTTTCCAAACACATCGATATTCATTCCTTTGTCCAAAGCTGCTTTCACGTATGCCTTACCATTGCTAAGGGTAAAAGCAACTTCCTGCACTGCTGTTGAACCGGCTTCACGAATGTGATATCCGGATATAGAAATGGTATTCCATTTAGGTAATTCACGGCTGCACCATTCGAACACATCGGTAATGATACGCATGGAGGGCTGTGGAGGATAGATATATGTGCCTCGGGCAGCGTACTCTTTGAGAATATCGTTTTGAATGGTACCATTAATTTTAGATAAATCAGCCCCTTGTTTTTTCGCTAATGCGACATAGAAAGCCAGCAGTATGAACCCTGTTGCATTGATGGTCATGGAGGTACTCACTTTCTCCAATTCAATTCCATCAAACAAACGTTCCATATCAGCCAAACTGTCAATAGCAACACCAACTTTACCCACCTCACCTTCCGATAGTGGATGATCTGAATCATAACCAATTTGTGTGGGTAAGTCAAATGCCACACTTAATCCGGTCACGCCTTGAGACAGTAAGTAATGATACCGCCTGTTACTTTCTTCTGCAGTAGAGAACCCGGCATATTGTCGCATGGTCCATCCTTTGCCACGATACATATCTGCCTGAACTCCTCGCGTATAGGGAAATTGACCGGGCAATTCGAATGGGACCTGAGTACAATGCCGTGGTAAATCATCCGGTGAGTAAACGGTTTGAATAGAAATACCACTATCGGTTTGCCTGTTGTCCATGATGGTTGAAATAATGGTACTATAAAAAATCTAAATAATTTTTACATCAATTTACGGGCTTCGTGACTGAGTGCCTCACTGACCAGTTCATGTAAACTTCCCTTCTCGTCATTCATACAAAAATGTAATATGGAACGGCTCAGATCAAGGGCAGTAGCACCCGGAGGTAGTGATTGTGCCACCTGATTGATGATGAGCATATTTTTTTCTTTTAGTTTTTTTACTGCCTGCCAGGATTCCGGCGTTACATAGATCTGTTGTGTGATATTATAATCAAACTCATCGCGGATATTTTTTAACAGACTTAATTGATAATTGGAGGCCGAGTTCCCTTCATGGGGAAAACGCGCTATAAGATTGGGAAGTGCAATACGGTCGGCCAGCAGGGTGAGACGCTCATAGGCCTGCAGTTGTAATTTTCTTGATTCAGATTTATCTCCATTGATTGGCTGGCTCTCTGCTGTTGTCGGAACTTGTTTTCTATTGGAATACCAATAAAATACTAAACCTGCACCAATTGCCACAGCAAAACCGACGAGAATTTCAAACAATTTTTCATTAAACGGCATGTGAAAATGTTCTTTGTACGAAGGTACAGAATGATAAGAATACTTTGCCTGCGTAGTTTAGTGAGTCAAAGGAATTTTTAATGGCTATTTTCCCATTAATACGGACTTCATTTGCTTGATTTCATCGGTATTTACCAGGGTACTACCAGCATCTTCTTTACAATCGGGGGAAACGTACTGCATCCCGGAAGGTGCTGTGAAGCGAGCAGAAGAATGATACTCACGAGCCAGGGTAAACTGTTGCAAAGTACCGAGGTTACTGCTTCGGACACCACTTCCCGGCATAATGATGATGCGATCGCCTGCCTGCCGAACCAATTGACCGATCAGTTCTTGTCCCTCAGGAGCTGTTGGTTTGCAACCACTGGTAAGTATACGGGAGCATCCACAATTAATAATTTGCTCCAGTGCTAATTCAGGTTTAGCCACCCGGTCAAACGCTCTGTGAAAAGTAACCTGCATAGGATATGCAAGATCAACTGCGCGCTGAAGTTGTTCGATTGCGATGGTTGCAGTGGCAGTCAGCGAACCAGTTACAATTCCGGGGAATCCCATTTCCTTACATATCCGGATATCGTGTAAAACAATACTCCATTCATCCTCACTGTATAGAAAATCTCCGCCACGCGGACGAATGATGGGAAATACGGGTATCTGAATGGTTGCTCTAATTTGACGCAGATAACCATAAGAAGGCGTTGTGCCCCCATCCGAAGGGTTATCACATAATTCAATACGATCGGCTCCTGCCTCCTCAGCCATACGTGCACCATGATAACTAAAAACAGCTACTTCTAATAGTGGGGTAGGGGTTGTAGGTGAAATGTGCATCAGGATAAAATGAATTTGCCATCGACCAGGAAATTACGGTCATCGGCATAACATACTGCAAAGTTAAACCCTTTTTGCAGGCTATACCCCCCATATTGTCCTTGTTTGTTGATGGCAATGAAGCCAATTTGAATTTCCCTACACCTGGCTGCCCCTTTCACACTTACAATTCTTTCTACTGCAGCTTTACACGCATTTTCCGGGTTCATTCCATTGCGCATATTTTCAACCACCAGATGCGATCCGCAAATACGAATAATATCTTCTCCCTGACCGGTAGCAGTTGCGGCACCAATCTCATTATCCACGAATAGTCCTGCACCAATGATAGGCGAATCACCCAGACGACCTCTCATTTTGAAACCCATTCCACTGGTGGTGCAACTACCACTCAGATTTCCCTGTGCATCAAGTGCAACCATCCCGATGGTATCATGGTTCCATTCACCATTCGGCAAGCGATTGGGAACATTACTTGCCATCGGCATGCTACTGCGTTCAATATTGATTACCGGTTTGTATTCGCTTTTCTTGAGCCAATTGCGGTAGGTTTTTTCTGCATCTTCGGAAAGCTTTCCAGATTCCAGTGGGAATCCTTCTGTTATGGCAAATTGCTGAGCCCCTGATCCTACGAGCATTACATGGGGTGTTTTTTCCATCACTCGACGAGCAACTGAAATGGGATGTTTAATTCTCTCTAAAAATGCAACGCTACCACAGTTGGCATGTTCGTCCATAATGCAGGCATCAAGTGTAACAAACCCGTCTCTGTCAGGGTTGGCACCCAGACCCACACAACAATTTTGAGAAGACTCGGTGACCATCACCCCCTTTTCTACTGCATCCAGTGCCCTTCCTCCGGAACGCAATATCTGCCATGCTGCCGCATTCGCTGCAATTCCAGCATCCCAGGTTGAAATAACAAGTGGCTTATTCCCTGCTGCTTGCTGTTGGCTGAATCCTTTCCAGGAAATAGCAGGTATTCCCAAAGTACCCCACTGAATGAATTGACGACGTTGCATAGTTGAAAATGATTAAATATTTAAACTTACTAAAGTTAAGATAATTGGTAAGATGGCCATCAATTTTAATGTAGTTGATGGAGGAGCTACGTACATTTGTTGTATGATGGAAGATAAAACCCTGCATGCAATATCAGCAGTCTATGGTTGGAAGGATCCTGCATTTATTCCGATCATTGCCGGATTGATCAATAATACCTGGAAAGTAAGTGAATCCGGTCGCACTTGGCTTTTGCAGCGAATCAATACAGATGTTTTTCCTGAACCTGAAAAAATAGATGAGAATCTTCGCCTTTTGGCTGAATTTTTATCCGTACATGAGCCCAATTATCTCTTTACAGCACTCGTGCCGGATTTATCCGGAAAAACGCTTTTACGTTTCCAGGAACAGAGCTATCGTGTCTTCCCCTGGATAGATGAAACGCACACAGTGAATGCTGTGAATGAGCCGGTAATTGCAGAAACAGCAGCTGCCTGTTTCGGAGATTTCACGTATAGGTTGCGTTCTTTCCCTGCCAAGTCATTGCATGAAACCTTACCCGGATTTCATGATCTGGCATGGAGATATTTTCAAATGGAAACAGCTGTTCGGGAAGGGGATGTTCATCGGATGTACGAAACAAGAGATTTAATCAATCTACTAAAGTCCCTGAAAAAACTTGTGCTGCAAAATGAGCAACTCATATTGCATGCTGAAGTAAAAAAGAGAGTGATTCATCACGATACTAAAATATCGAATGTCCTGCTCAATGATCAAAACAAGGCAGTAGCCGTGATTGATCTAGATACAGTGATGCCGGGATATGTTACGAGTGATGTGGGTGATATGTTTCGAACCTATGTTTGTCCGGTAACTGAAGAAGAAGCCAATTTAGATCTCATACATGTACGCAAGGGGTATGTAGATGCAATTATCAGAGGCTACCTGCAATCGATGGGTGATGAATTATCCGGCATTGAAAGAGATCACCTCTACTTTGGGGGTGAGATCATTATCTACATGCAGGCACTTCGTTTTTTAACTGATTACCTGATGCGGGATGTTTACTATGGATGCAGTTATGAAAAACAAAACCTGGTACGGGCTGAAAATCAGATCAGGTTATTACAATTATTTCAGGAAAGTTTACGCTAACGCAGGAAGTTCGGCAATCGATTGTATAGAGTTTGCATTCTCCTTCAATTGTCTGTAAACCCCATCCCACAAGCGAATTCTTTTTTGCAGGCACTGAATTACGGCTGCTTCTGCTTCCTTCCACTTTACTACATCATTTCCACACAACCGGCTGGTCATGTCAAGAGCGAGTTGACTATGATGATCACCATCAACTTCGATGTGTCTCTCTAAATAATAACGAAAAATAGCAATTGACGCGGGCTCTTGTTGGTGCAGATCATTCACAAGTGCATAGAACATATTAGGAATCAAGTCTTCTCTTCCAAAAGTAAAAATGGCAGATTGCAAGTGTAATTGACCAGAATGAATAACATCAAAAGTATATTGTACAAATTCAGCTGCTTCGGGAGGGGTATCTGATTTTTTCAAGGCCGCGGATAAGTTACCGGAAGATTGTAATTCATGAATAAATTGGTGAATAGGATCAGTATTAGCTGAGCACTGTTTCATCGCATCCAGGTATAGTTCGAAGTGACTTTTTCTATTTCCTTCCATATCCACATCCGATTCTTCCCCAACAACAATTTCATTAATGAGAAATCTGGTATTGGCATCTCCTTTTGGGAACCAGGGTACTGAAGTACATGTGAGACCATTTTGTAATGATTTCAGCAAAGACATAAAATCCCATACAGCATAAACATGGAATTGCATGAATACTTTCAAATCATCGGACTGCTGCAGCATCGAGTAAACCGGATGTTGAGTGATGGCTTTTTTCAGGGGTTCTATTGCCTTCAAAAGATCTGAAAGATGGGATTGCTGGGTTGTATTTTCCATAGACCGGCGTATTTATATTTCACGCCGCCTCAAAAAACAAGCTTTTCGGCAATTTGTTCACCCAGACTCAATTAATATTCTGTTCCCAGGCAAAAATCTGCTGTACGATTTTTCCACTTGCCCCGGGTGAAGTCCGGTATGTATTGCAGTTGACCTCCCTCAGCAATCGATTTTTCAGAAAGTGGGGTGATGGCATACCAGGTAGCCATATCATATACATCGATAGGGAAGGGGGCGTTGCGTTTGATACACTCAATAAAGGCATTGTCTACAAAGAAGTCCATACCCCCATGTCCGGCACCTACTGCCTGGCTCTCGAATTTTTTCCATAATGGGTGATCATATTCCCGCAACATTTTTTCAGGGTTTTCCCAGGCGTGTGCCTTCGGACTCTTTCCTTCGATGTAAAGAAGTCCGGCATTGAATTGACCTGCATGTTGGTCTTGCCAAATACCTTCAGTTCCCTGCACCCTGAAACCAAGATTATAGGGACGAGGAGAGTTAGTGTCATGTGTTAGAACGATGGTTTCTCCGTTGGCAGTTTGAATTTGAGTAGTGACAACGTCACCGAGTTTAAATTTTACCGATGCATTGGGGTGATTAGTACCACCTTTGGGATGTTTCACAATGTATTGATGGAGTCCGCGGGCTTTGGTAGCGACTGAAGAGAGTTTAGTCAACAAGTTACCGCGGTTAACATCGATCATCATGGCAACTGGACCAAGACCATGGGTAGGGTAGAGGTCTCCATTTCGGTTTACAGAGTGTTGTGTTCGCCAACGTGCTTCACTGTAACCCTTTTCGCCGAATTCGGCACCTGAATTATAGGGAGTAATACCATCATTGAATTTGACACCTCTCAAGTCATGTTCATATCCTCCCTGTAAATGCAGTAATTCACCAAAAAGACCTTGACGAACCATATTATAGACTGCCAGTATATCCCGGCGGTAGCAAACATTTTCCAGTGCCATTACAGGAATACCGGTTTTTTCACTTGCGTTGACTATATCCCAGCAATCCTGCAATTGAATGGCCCCGCAAACTTCTACGCCGGGAATTTTTCCTGCCTGCACGCTATCGATTGCCTGTGGAATGTGCCATTCCCAGGGGGTTGCGATGATCACCGCATCTACATCACTTCGTTTCAGCAAATTCTTATAATCATTATTTCCTGTAGGATAAGTAGCGGGTTCAGCTTTACCTGCTTTTTTTATGAGTGCCAGGGCATCTGCCAGCATACGCGGATCGGGGTCTGCCAGGGCAACAATATCTACGTCAGTTCGCTCCAGCATCATTTCTATGTGATTTTGGCCGCGCATACCTGTTCCGATAATGCCAATGCGAACACGATCTTTTTGGGTGGCTGCATAAGCACGGATTCCGGACAAAGAATAAGCACCTGCAATGGAAGCCATGCTGGTTTGGCGAATGAATTTTCTTCTGTTCATGTTAAGTGTAGTAAGTGATAATAAAGATAACTGAGGTCAATTATTGATGAAGAATAATTATGCCATCAATGCTGCTACCACTTGTTTCATTTCATCTTCAGTACCAATGCTCAGGCGGAGCCAGGTACTATTTTTTTCAAAGCTACGTGCGCCCACAATGCCTGCGGCTTGAAGGGCAGAGGGTACGTCTTTTTTATATGCTGCAGCATCGAAATAAACAAAACTGGTATAAGAACGAATATAGGGGATGTTGAGTTTTTCTAATCCGCGGTAAAAAATATCTTTTGCCTTGATGTTTTCAGCTTTACAAAATGCAACGAAATCTTTATCCTGCATAGCGGCTATTCCACCTTGCATGGAAACGTAGGAGGGTCCGGCGTTGGCCCATGCCTGCAGTTGCATGAGTTGTTGAATATTCGATGCAGCGCTAACAGCATAACCCAGTCTTGCACCAGCCATACCATATACTTTGGAAAAAGTTTTAGCGATGATCAGGTTGGGAAAAGTATTCACAAGGTGAAGCATGGAAGGACTATCATAATAATCTGTATAGGCCTCATCGAGGAGCAATATGCAGTTGGAAGGAATTTTTTGAATAAAAGATTCCAGTTCGGCTGCAGGAGAAACGGTTCCTGTAGGATTGTTAGGGTTACATAAATAAACCATGCGCGTTTCCGGGGTAATGGCTGCGAGCATAGCTGGTAGATCATTTTCTTTCATTTTAGTTACGGGTACCAGGTTCACAGGCAGACCGAGTTTCCTGGCAGCAGGCATCCAAAGTTGAAAAGTGGGATCTGCTGCAACGATGTTACCTTTCTGCTGAGCTGCCCAAAGCGTAATCAGTCCCAATAGTTCTGAGGAGCCAGCACCAAGAATTACCTGTTCCTTGGAATGACCGCTGAGTTTCCCGATCATTTCCCGCAGGGTTCCGTTGAGTTCCCATTGGTAGCGATTTGATCCGGCAACGGCATCATACATAGCTTTCTTAGCCATTGGTGACGGTCCATGGGGATTTTCATTGGCGCTCAGTTTGATGGTAGTTCCCGGCAAATGGTTGAATTCTGTTGAATCGAGGTAAAATTCTTTAGCTGCCAGTGACAATGGTGCTGTGGAAAAAGCGCCCATGGCGAGGGCGGCATTTTTGATCAGGTCTCTGCGGTTCATGGAATGAATGTTTGCTGTAAGTTAGTAAAATTGGAAGTCAAAATTGAAAACTATTAACTGAGTGGATTTCAGGACTTTTAAATCAATCATTGTACTATTAAAGGGTATTGAATTATGTGCAATTCATTCAGG
>JBJTJJ010000363.1:0-2889 GCA_046095445.1 Sediminibacterium sp. | reverse complement strand
CGAGCGCATCAGCAGATTCGGCTCATTAAGCGTAGAAGTTAGTAGCGACGGCGAGAGGAAAGAGCCCGATCATCAAAAACAACTCGTGATTTTCAGGGTGATACAGGAATGCTTCCAAAATATCATCAAGCATGCACAGGCGGCCCATGTAAAAGTTGCCTTCACGTACACGCCCGCAGGTTTTGATATTTCCATACAGGATGATGGCAAGGGCTTTGAATTCAATGCAGAAAGAACATCAACCAGCGGACTCGGACTCATGAATATCTTCAACCGGGTGAATCTGGTAGGCGGTGTAGCCAAAGTGAACACGGCACCGGGCAAGGGAACGCAGATCCTGCTGAATATTCCTATTTAGATGCCGCCCCTTTCTTCCTTCCCGCTTAAATAATTGTATCTTTTATCCGTGAAAAATATTTTCTATCAGCGGCTTTTCTACATAATACTCTTACTGCCTGTTATGCTGTCAGCACAGAACAATGCAGGTAGTACCCAATTAGTACTGCTCGGTACCGGAACTCCTTTTGCTGACCCCGACCGTTCCGGTCCTTCACTCGCCATAGTAGTGAATGACAAAGCATATGTAGTTGATTGTGGTCCGGGAGTTGTGAGACGTGCTGCCGCCATTGCACAAAAACGTCAACTGCCTGCATTGAAACCCGATCGGCTCACCCGTCTTTTTATCACGCACCTGCATTCCGATCATACTGCCGGGTACAGCGATTTTATTTTCACACCTGCCGTTCTGGACAGAAACCAACCACTGCAGGTGATTGGTCCGCCGGGCATTCGTCGCATGACGAAGCATTTGCTGAAAGCCTATTCCGAAGACATGGAAATACGGATCAAAGGATTGGAAATGGGGAATGCGGATGGATATAAAGTGGAAGTGAAAGAGGTCACCCAGGGAGAAGTTTACCGTGATGAGCATCTTATGGTTGAAGCATTTGAAGTACAACATGGAAGTTGGCGGCATGCCCTTGGCTATCGATTCACAACAAAAGACAAAGTAATCGTTGTATCGGGAGATTGCACCTACAGTGAGTCATTGATCGCGATGGCAAGGGGATGCGATATTTTGGTACATGAAGTTTTTTCTGAAGCCGGACTTCAAAAAAGAGAAGAACGCTGGCAACGGTATCACTCGACTTTTCATACCTCGACCAGTCAATTGGCTCGAATTGCTCAGGAAGTGAAGCCGAAATTATTAGTATTGACCCATCAACTGACTTTTGGCAGCAGTCTGGAAAGTTTACTGGAAGAGATTGGCAGAACTTATGCCGGTAAAGTGGTGAACGGGGCAGACGGAGATGTATTTTGACAAGAACCTGTCATTCAGGAAAAACTGCAGAAAAACTTGCTATTTTAGTGGGTGAAAAATGATCTGGCGACTTGCTACACCCCCCTGCCGCTACATGCCTGCCGCCGGATCATGATACAAAGCTGAATACTCACTCTGTAATCTATTGGTAGTCTCAAAAATTTTTTTATGCCGGTCAATAAAAATGCCCTTTTGCGCTATTACGCCATTGATGCCTGCCTCAACAATAGCATGAGACCTTATCCCGATCTAGAGCAGATTCGTCGGCATGTGATGCGGCAATTGGAGATTGATATTTCTATATCCATGCTGAACAAAGACCTCGCACAGATGCGCGATCTGTATGATGCACCCATTAAATATGATAAAATCAGAAGGGGTTATTGCTATGAGCAGCAGGGCTATTCCATCAAGAAATTGCCCTTATCGGAAGATCAGATCGCTGCCCTCGATTATTCCACAGCATTATTGCAACAATTGAAGGGAAGCCGCATCTTCGAACAGTTTGAATCTGCCATCAACCGACTCATTGAAGGGTATCGGGTGAGTAAATTATTGGGGAAATCTGAAAAGCAATTGATACAGGTGGAAGAGCCGGTGAAGACAGGTGGCAATGAGTGGCTGGAACCCTTGCTGCGGGCCATTGTAAACCACCGGACCCTCGAAATTTCCTATGCCCGCTATGGAGCTTCTCCGAAGGCACACACTTTATCGCCCTACCTCATCAAGGCCTATAGAAACCGCTGGTATGTAGTGGGGTATTCCACTACCAGAAAGAACGTTTTAATATTCTCTCTCGACAGAATCACCGACGTGCGCAAATCAAACCAGTCCTTCTATGATGCGCCCGGCTTTCAGCCGGATGATTATTTCAGGTATTCTTTTGGTATCACACATGTTCACGGTGCCCAGCCGGAAAAGATGGTCCTGGCATTTGATAAGATACAGTCCCCCTATATTGTTGCACAACCACTCCATCATTCCCAGCAGGTAGTAGAAAATACACCCAATGGGGTCGTCATTGAATTGACGGTCTATGATACCCCCGAGCTGCTCATGACTCTACTGGGCTATGGAAACGGAGTAGAAATAAGGTCGCCCGCCTCTCTGAGGGAAAAAATCAAGGAAATTATTCAGCAGATGCAATCAGTCTATCAATAGGTGGCAGAGCGTACCTTTACTTTTGTGCTCTAAATTATATCTATGGAATCTACCGCTTTGATTTATGTTGTTATTGCCCTCGTGGGAGTGTTGCTGGGTTATCTGATTGCTTATCAGTTGCAAAAGTCTTCCCGCCAATTGCTGGAAGAAAATATGCTGCGGCTCGATGAATTACTTCGCCTGGAAAAAGCAGCCCATGACGCTGTTCGTGCCCGCATGGAAGCATCTGAAAAGCAGGGACTTTTGCTGGATGAAAGATTGAACATTACCCGGCAGCAACTGGAAGAAGCTAAAAAGGCACAGCAACAGATCAGTGATGCCATGAAGAATGAGATAGAATTATTGGCAACCCGGCTCATCAGCGGGAATACGCAGCAGCTGGTTTCTAAGAATGAAGAGAAGTTAGG
>JBJTJJ010000362.1:0-7087 GCA_046095445.1 Sediminibacterium sp. | reverse complement strand
ATACATTGATACCCGTAGATTTTCCTGACAGCGCAGTATATCCATTTAACATTATGGATGTGGTGATCAGCGCAGAGGCTGCTGCTGCCTTTGATGACTTCACAAGAAACAATGTTGATGATGAAATGACCCGGCAGGGTAAGTATGATTGGCCCAACTCGTTTCGGGTGTCCAGACTGATGACCGCGGTAGAGTATATCAATGCCAATCGCCACCGCTATTTGTTAATGCAAAAAGTAAACGAAGCAATGAATTCAGTAGATGCGCTGATTTGCCCGACTCGCGGTAGTGGAAATCAAAGTGCTATAACTAATCTTACCGGTCACCCAGCAATTTGTGTTCCAACCGGATTCGATAATCGCCAGCGACTGCCGACAAGCATAACATTTCTTGGCAGGTTGTACGAAGAAGGCAAGCTGCTTGCCGTTGCCGAAGCATATCAGCAATTGACCAACTGGCACCAACAACACCCAGAATGGTTACAATAAATTCAGACGATTCAATTTCAGCGCAATGAAAAAAATTATTTCCACCCTACTTCTATTCGCTAGTGCCGGCCTGCTAGAGGCGCAAAATCTGTCGGCTTTCGAGAGACAAGAGTTGATATCCGGCAAAGACACGCTGCGCTACCGCATCATGTATCCGGCCAACTATCGGCCTGAAAAAAAGTATCCGCTGATTGTGTTTCTTCATGGATCGGGAGAACGTGGAAACGACAACGAGTTGCAACTGATACACGGGGGAAAGCTTTTTGTACGCGAAGACATTCGAAACAACCACCCGGCCATTGTAATTTTTCCACAATGCCCCAAAGACAGTGCCTGGTCAAGGTTCAAGCGAGGCCCGAAACCAAACCAGTGGCTCTATGATGCCACGCTAACTGCCACTACACCCGCCTTACTGGTAAAAAAATTAATGGATAGTCTGATCAACGCGGGCAAGACGGATAAAAAAAGAATGTATATCGGCGGACTTTCACTGGGTGGCATGGGAACCTATGATATGCTGGTTCGCTATCCCGGCTATTTTGCAGTGGCCTTTCCCATTTGCGGCGCAACAGACGTAAGTACTTTTCTGGCTCAGGCCGGTCCGGTTCCTATGTGGATATTCCACGGCGCAGACGACGTGGTGGTGCCCCCTACCTTCAACAGAGAGTTATACAAAGGGCTTGTGGAAAAAGGAGCACGTAATGTACAATACACCGAGTATCCGGGCGTCAACCACAATAGTTGGGACAATGCATTTGCTGAAGCAGACCTGTTGCCCTGGATAATGTCGAAGAAAAAGAAAAAAAATCCTTCTTGGTAATTGGATATGGCCCTCACTCGAAATAGCATAGTTGTTTTTTTTCTGCTGCTGGCAGGATGCGGTGAAAAAACGCGCACATCATCCACGCCTCATGTACTGATTCAAACCGGTTTTGGTGAAATAGAACTGGAGCTGTATGCGAAGCAGGCACCGAAAACAGTAGAGGCGTTTCTCAGGTATGTTGATTCGGGATATTATAAAAACAGTCAATTCTATCGGGTGCTAACCATCGAAAACCAACCAAGTAACGCACCCAAAACAGAATTGATACAGGGCGGTATCTGGAAGACCAACTATTCGCTTGCTTCGTCGCTACAGGGAATACCTCATGAAAGCACAGCGATGACCGGAATAGAACACAAAGACGGAACCATATCGCTGGCAAGGGGCGCCCCGGGAACAGCCGCCTCAGAATTTTTTATTTGCATCGGAAGACAAAAGGGACTGGATGTTGGAGGAGAAAACATTGCTGACAAGCAGGGCTTTGCTGCTTTTGGAAGAGTAGTGAAGGGAATGTCTGTCGTAAGAAAAATTTATCGCCAACGCGAATCAGAGCAGTACTTTCGTCCACCGGTACCCATTTACAACATAGTTTTGCAATAGCAATCTGTTGTTAGGAGTCAACAGACAAATTCAACCATACTTTTTTCATGCCCTTCTCGCTTCATACAGTATATCAGCCTGCAGGCGATCAGCCCGAAGCCATACGGCAGCTGGTGGAAGGAGTGAACAATGGCGAGCAATACCAGACACTTCTGGGTGTTACCGGTAGTGGAAAAACTTTTACCATCGCCAATGTGATCATGGAAACCCAGCGACCTACGCTGGTGTTGACCCATAACAAAACGCTCGTTGCTCAGCTCTATGGGGAATTCAAGCAGTTTTTCCCTGACAACGCCGTAGGCTACTTCGTAAGTTATTATGATTATTATCAGCCGGAAGCATATATGCCGGTAAGCGATGTTTACATAGAAAAAGACTTAAGCATTAATGAAGAGCTAGACAAGCTTCGGTTACAAGCAACTTCTCAATTGTTGAGTGGGCGCAGAGACATTATAGTTGTTGCCAGCGTGAGTTGTATTTATGGTATGGGCAACCCAACCGAATATGCGAATGGGATTATCCGGTTACAATGCGGACAAACAATTTCTCGTCAAGGGTTTCTTCATTCGCTGGTGAATTCTTTGTACAACCGGTCGCAGGGGGACTTTACAAGAGGAACCTTTCGGGTGAAAGGAGATACCGTTGACATCAACCTGCCCTATGTGGATTTTGGTTATCGCATTACTTTTTTTGGCGATGAAATAGAAACCATCGAAAGCATTGATACCAATACCGGGAAGAGAATGGAAACGATGGAACACGCCGCGATATTTCCGGCCACCATTTATCTGGCACCTAAAGAGATGATCGTACAGGTGATGCATGAAATACAAGACGAGATGATGGCGCAGATTGAATATTTTTCCTCCCAGGGAAAATTCGTAGAAGCGCAACGCCTGAAAGAAAGAGTAGAGTATGATCTGGAAATGATTCGGGAACTGGGCTATTGCAATGGCATAGAAAACTATTCCCGTTTTTTTGACAGGCGCAACCCGGGAACCAGACCGTTTTGTCTGCTTGATTATTTTCCCTCCGACTTTTTGTGTGTGATCGACGAAAGCCATCATACCATTCCGCAAGTTGCCGGTATGTATGGTGGAGACAGAAGCAGAAAGCTGGTTTTGGTTGATTATGGCTTCCGCCTTCCAAGCGCCCTTGATAACCGACCACTCAATTTTCAGGAATTTGAGATGATGACCGGCCAAACCATTTTTGTGAGCGCCACGCCGGGTGATTATGAATTACAAAAAACAGGTGGCGTTGTAGTTGAGCAAATTGTTCGTCCCACCGGACTACTCGATCCGCCCATCGAGGTTCGGCCCAGCATCAATCAAATTGATGATTTGCTGGAGGAGATTGACGTTACTGTAAAAAAGGGGTTTCGTGTTTTGGTGACTACCCTTACCAAGCGCATGGCAGAAGAAATGGACAAATACCTGGGCAGGATTAAAATTCGGTCTAAATATATTCACAGCGACGTAGACACGCTAGACCGCGTAGAAATTTTGCAACAACTTCGATTGGGAGAAATTGATGTGTTGGTGGGCGTGAACCTGCTGAGAGAGGGGCTCGATCTGCCGGAAGTTGCGCTGGTAGCGGTATTGGATGCGGACAAAGAGGGCTTCTTGCGCAACGAAAAATCATTGACACAAACTTCCGGAAGAGCAGCGCGTAATGAGGAGGGGCGGGTTATTTTTTATGCAGATAAAATAACAGAGAGCATGCAGCGCACCATTGATGAAACAACGCGCCGCCGCGAAAAACAACAAGCATACAACCTGGTTCATGGTATTACACCCAGAACTGTAATTAAAAGTGTAGAGCAAATTCGGGCGCAGGGCTCTGTACTTGATATCAAAGGATATGATCCATCCCGCCCTTATGCGCTGCAACAGGATGAACAATTGATCAATATAGCGGCGGATGAACAAGTAAGCTATACCACAATACCTCAAATAGAAAAGGCCATTGCTCAAACCAAGAAGCAAATGGAGAAGGCAGCGCGGGACATGGACTTTATTGAAGCAGCCCGCTTACGCGATGAAATGTTCCTATTACAAAAGGAACGAGAAAATATGTTGTAGAATCCGACATCATTTGCACCGCAATTTGTATATTGTATGATATCCTTCACTGGTTAATTTAATTCTATGCAGATAAAGGCAACTTTGTATATGGCAATCGCCCTGAGCGCCATATCGTTTTTAACAACAGCACAGCAAGTAGACACAATCTATAATCAGCAAATTAAAATTCATACCACCGATAGCCGCTTTCTGCCGTCATCAGTGTTGAATCTGGAGCTCAATAGCCAGGTACCATCGCCCCTTCGGTATTTTGGTAGCATTATTGGCGCTCCGGGTGTGATGCATACGACTAAGGAAATCTATGGATACTATCAAAAACTGGCGGCCTCTTCTCCACTATTAAAGATGTTTCAAGTGAGCACTACGGAAGAAGGTCGACCTATATACCAAGTCGTTATTGCTTCCAATGAAACACACCGGCAAATGGCAGAGCAAAAAAAGAAAATGGCTTTGTTGGCAGACCCAAGAAAAATTTCATCCGGTGAGGCAGAGACACTAATTGAAACCACTCGACCGGTTTTCTATTTGAATGGGGGGCTGCATTCCCCGGAAATGGGATCCCCGGAAATGCTCATGGAGCTTGCCTATCGATTAATTACCTCTTCTTCCCCTGGTATTCGCAACATATTGGACCGACTAGTGGTTGTGATTAATCCGGTTGCGGAGCCGGATGGAAGAGACAAGCAGGTGGATTGGTACTATAGATATACTAAGGCGAGAAATTCATTTGATGATGGATTTCCACGCTCTGCTCCTTATTGGGGAAAGTATATTTATCACGACAACAACCGCGACGGTATACAGGTATCACAGGCGCTCACCAACGCAATTTTTGATATGTATTATGAATGGCATCCAACAGTGATGCTTGATTTACACGAATCCGTTCCCTTAATTTATATGAGCACCGGAACAGGACCGTACAACGAAACAATTGATCCCATCACAATAGGCGAATGGCAGGTGATGGCCAATCATGATATTACAAGTCTTGCGTCCGAGGGGTTGCCAGGCGCATTTACCTGGGCATTCTACGACGGATGGTATCCCGGATATGGAATCTGGGTGGCTAACAACCACAACTCGATAGGCAGATTTTATGAAACATTCGGTAATGCCGGCGCAAATACTTATTTACGCGACCTTTCTGATAGCAAATATGCCGGCGATCCCGTTACAAGCAGAGAATGGTATCGACCAGATCCAGCCACACCACAGGTTTATTGGTCTTCCCGCAACAACATCAATTACATGCAGGCCGGAGTGCTCGCCTCGCTTACATATACCGCTGATAATGCCCGGCAACTGCTAAAAAACTTTTATCAAAAGGGCGTTAACAACATAGTGCGCGGCAAAAAAGACAAGCCGGCCAGCTTTGTTATTCCTGCTAATCAAGCCGACCCTGCCATGGTTGCTTATCTCGTCAATCAATTACGGCGCCAGCAGATTGAAGTACATCAGGTAGATACTGGCCGACAAAAAAATGACTATGTGGTATTACTAGATCAACCCTATCGCAACCTTGCCGTTTCTCTATTGACCAAACAATCTTTTCCCAAGGAAGCCAAGTTTCCCCCTTACGATGACATTGCATGGACCCTTGGATATTTATATGGAGTAACAGTTAGGCAGGAAGACAGTGTCGCTATTGCTAGAACCAATCTGCGCCTCATATCCTCGCCTGTTGAACATAAGGGGAACATCAGCGGAAGTGGGAGCAGCTATGTACTCAAGTATGTAGCCCAGCAAAAAGTGTTGGCTGCCGCCTACAGCTGTAATAAAAAATATCCAGCAGCTAGAATGTCTGTTATCGATGATCAATGGACTATAGCAACTGGAAAAGACAGCGCAATGCCGGGAAGTGTTTATTGGGAGGGGCTGAGCACAGATCAAGCAAAGGAGCTTTCACAACAATTTGGACTCGACCTTCAACAGATCAATTCTGTTCCATCAACCGTTCGTCGCCATGCGCTGAAGTTACCCCGGGTTGCTATATATCATTCTTGGTACAATACACAAGACGAAGGATGGTCTAGGTATACCTTCGAACAGATGGGCGTTCCCTATACTTCAATCAATAAAGACGACTTAAAGAAAGGAGAACTTAAGAGCCGATTTGACGTAATTCTTATTCCCCGAACAAGCGGAACAGCTAGCGACTTTATCAATGAAATTGATAACAGGTTTGGTCCGATGCCCTATACCAAAACAGCTGCTTATCCTTCCCACGGATACCCAGACTCTACTTTAGATATGACCGGAGGCCCGGGTTTTGCGGGCTTGGCACAACTCCGCTTATTTGCTGAACAAGGAGGCTTGATTGTAAGCCTTGACAATAGCACTCGCATCATGGCTGAGACTGGCTTGGCAGACGGACTTGATCTTTATGACGCTGCAGGATTGTTTCACCCCGGTTCAATCGTTATGGCTAAGGCCCGTCAACCAGGCAGCCCGGTTCTCAATGGGTTTCCTCCTACATTTCCTATTTTTCGTGGTAATGGGCCATTGCTACAAGTAAGGAAATATGACCGGACTAAAATGCTTTTACAATATGGGACCAAGCCTCTTAAAGACGAGCTGCCTTATGCCGGTCCGGTGATGGGAATGCCAGAACAAAAGAAAAAGTCTGACGATACCAAATCATCACCGGAGGGGCCCTATTTAATTTCCGGCATGGTGCGTAATGAAGCAATGATTATTGGACATGGTGCAATATTTCAGTTGCCAATTGGCAAGGGCGGCCTGATCGGATTTACTTTCGATCCCCTGCATCGATTCTTGAATTTGCACGAAGCCCCCTTGGTATGGAATTGCTTGCTGAACTGGGACCAACTCATTGCCAAATAAGCAATGTCCACCATAAGATACAAAAGCAGCCTTAGGCATTCCTATCATCAGCGTAAATGTTACTCACCAAGCTGATTATTGAACGTTTCCTAACTCTTCCTTGAGTTTGCCCCATTTAATTTGCAGCGCCCCCAATGCCTGCAACGTTTCCTGCAAAGCGTCCATTGATTGACGCGTAGGTAAGCGATCTGCCTCTTGCCAGATGCTACCCAAAGTTGCCAACCTTCCTTCCAATGTAGCAA
>JBJTJJ010000361.1:0-1800 GCA_046095445.1 Sediminibacterium sp. | reverse complement strand
ATGACATTCCGTTTGCATGTGCTTTGCCCACCAGTGCAAAAAATCATCTGTTGCAGCAGAGCGCTTCATCGCCATAAACCCTGCATTGTATATACCTGATCGCAGTATGTCTCTCTCCAGTGGAAACTTTGTATTATCGGGTAGTGGCTGCGATATATGTGGTGTAATGAGCAGGTGATGCTGCTGCAATTGTTCCTCCACGACAGACAATGAATGAAGCACCCACATATCGGAGTCAAGATAAAGTAGGATATCCGGATATTCACGGGCAAAAATGGCCTGTGCCATAAAGGCCTTCATGGCGCAATTCAATTCAATCACTGAATAACGGGCGGTGATATCGTCAAAATGAGGAATGTCCAGTGTATTAATCTCCCAGATGGAATGAGGTGCCAGAAAGTCTTTACTAAATCTTCCTTCTATTTTATCAACCAGACCGATAATAATTCTATACTCCGGGTGTAGTGCAGCAAATGAGTCACACATGGTTTTGCAATGTGCCAGGTGATTCGCGGAACAAACAGTGTAGAGAATCTTTTTCATTTATTTTTTTTCAACCAGCAGAATGGTATTGAGGTAAAGGGTTTCAGACTTGGGCCAGAGGGGTTCGAACAACAGAAATCCCAGGTTTAGTCCGGGCACCACTATCTGTCTGATGATTTTTTTAAACAGTTCAAATCGGGAGAATAGCCATACTTTGTGCAGCCATTGGTCATTCAGGTAGACGATGAAAAGCTGATGAAGGGTACTGATGAAATGACCGTTTTTATCAGTTTTGATGATGTTGAATCCGTTTTGAGAGAGCAGGTCCTGCAGGGCAAAGCGGGTATATCTGGCATAATCGGCAGGAACCTCATGTTCTTCCCAGGCAAATGGGCAGGTTAGAAGCATTTTTCCACCTGGCTTTAATACCCTGTACAATTCGGGGAGTATGTCGGGTAGATTAAAAATATGTTCAAATACTTCGCTGGTAAATATAGCATCGAAGTGGGCATCGGGAAAAGGCAAGGTTTTTCCATCGTACAAGACATCAATATTTTCCCGGGTATGGTCGTGCCCTTCACCGGCATAATCTACGCCAACATATTCGCTGACTCCGGTAAAAAGTGACTGATAGGGTTTGGCTCCACAGCCGAAATCGAGCAAACGACCGTTCAGTTCTCCACTGTATAGTTTAATTTTGTTGTATAGACCCTTGCGGATGAAGTACAACGGATGACGGAAGTTGGGATTGAAATCGTAGGGAACCATGCCTGCTGGATGTAGCGGCAAATTAAAGTTTTTTCAGCCATGTTCAATCGGTGGAAGGATATTCTGTATGATTTGACCGGACAACTTGCCCGCATAGGTAGTGTTGAAGGTGGTTCAAATCGGGCTTTGGTGGTAAGATTGGATGAGATTGGGGATTATATGTTGTGGAGGCCGGTGATGCGTCATATGTTGTCTGCAAAGATGTTGGAAGGAAAGGAAATTACTTTATGCGGCAATGCCAGTTGGCGTAGCTTATATGAGCAATTGGATAGGGAATGTTTTCATTCGGTTATCTGGATTGACAAAAAACGTTTCAAAAAAGACCTTTGGCATAGGTATCAGGTATTGAAAAAATTAAATAGCTCTAGGTTTGATGTTGTGATCAATCCCACTTTTTCAAGAGACAAGCGATATGATGATGCAATGGTACTGGCAGCCCGTGGGAAGCAAGTATATGGTATGGTAGCCAATGAAGAAAACCTACGGCGATATGAAAAGGGGTATGATAAAGACATCTTTACACATTTATTCAGGGGACCAGTGGAGGTC
>JBJTJJ010000360.1:0-2569 GCA_046095445.1 Sediminibacterium sp. | reverse complement strand
TACGATTGACTTTCATCAGCTGCATGTGGCCCGGTTGTCGCATCTACAGCAAGGTGAATGTATCGAAGCCATGCAACTGTTGCAGCAACAAGGAAAGATCCGTTACTGGGGTATTTCATTGATTACTTTCGATCCCTTTCCGGAAGCTGACTTCATGTTCGACCATTCCTTTGGTGACGGATTTCAACTGGTCTTTAATATCATCAACCAACGTGCCCTGCCCATTATTCTCAGAGCGGGTGAAGCCGGCTTCGGGGTGATTGCCCGCATGCCCTTACAATTTGGATTGCTCACAGGCAAGATGAGTGCTGCTTCTCAATTCCCCGCTGATGATCACCGCAGCAGGCGACTGGTGCCGGAATTGATTGCTGCTACACAGGAAATTCTGCATGATAAAGTCATGTCGCTGACAGAAAAATACCAAACGAATCTAACGGGACTTGCCCTGAGTTTTATACTCAGCTTTCCGGAAATTTCTGTTGTCATACCCGGCATTCGCACACCCGAGCAGGTTGCGGGCACTACTGCCCATCTGGTTAAGTTGGAGGAAGCTGACACGAAATACCTGGCATCACTTTACCAGGAGTCGTGGCAACCCGTGATGCAACTGATGGAAAAGATCGGCTGAATTTTTTTACAGACAGATTTATGGATGTAGATGCGGAAGTTCTGCCAGCACATGCTGTATGCGTTGCAGGGTGACTTTCTTTCCAATAATCGCAGCAATATCAAAAACACCCGGACCGAATTTTCCTCCTACCAACATGATGCGCAGGGGCAACATGAGTTCACCCGGCTTCAAATGATTCGCAGCTGCCAGTTCCTGGAAAGAAGAAGTCAGGGTGGCAACTGACCAGTCATTGTTCAATTCCCAGTTCCGCATCAATTCGATGAAGAACATATTTTTTTGTTCATTCCATTTGGGTTGAATGGAAGCAAGATCAATTTCCGATGGATTCTCAAAGAAGAATACTGATTGTGCAACAAAATCGGGTAGCAAGGTGCAACGATCTTTAACCAGCTCAATAATGGTCTCAAGAGATTGGTCCTTAGCAGGACTGATTCCTTTTTCTTGGAAGAGATGTAATACATGTGGATGAAGGGCAGCAGCCGGGCTTCGTTTGATCCATTCATGGTTGAACCATTTGGCCTTTTCATAATCAAAACGTGCCCCTCCTTTGTGAACGCGGCTCAGTGAGAAGGCCTGTATCAATTCATCCAGCGAAAAAATTTCTTGGTCATTGCCGGCATTCCATCCCAGCAGTGCGAGCATGTTCACAAATGCTTCCGGCAGAAAGCCCGTCTCTTTGTACCCGCGTGTAGTCTCGCCGGTACTGGGGTCGGTCCAGTTCATCGCAAATACCGGGAATCCCAATCTGTCACCATCTCGTTTGCTCAATTTGCCATGACCGTCCGGTTTCAAAATTAGTGGCAGGTGCGCCCAGCGAGGCATCTCATTTTCCCACCCCAGGTATTTCCACAACAATACATGCACGGGGGCGGAGGGCAGCCATTCTTCTCCGCGGAAAGCATGACTGATTTTCATGAGGAAGTCATCCACTACGACAGCCAGATGATAAGTAGGCATGCCATCGGCTTTGATCAACACTTTGTCATCTACAGTAGCTGTTTCAAAGCTGATCTCACCGCGGATCATATCTGTTAAGTGCACCGATTCATTTTCAGGCATCAGAATACGGATCACATGTGGTGTTCCTGCAGCCAGCAATTGATTCACTTCTTCCGCTGAAAGCGTCAGTGAATTTTTCATGGAAAGCCGCGTGGTACGGTCGTATTGCGGTGATGGGTTGGTGTCGGACTTTAATTTTTCGCGCATTTGCTCCAACTCATCCGGGGTATCGAAAGCATAGTAGGCATGACCCTGCTGAATCAGTTGTTCGGCATAGGGACGGTACAATGCTTTGCGTTCGCTCTGGCGATAGGGACCGAAGGGGCCGCCATGTCTCGGACTTTCATCGGGGATGAGTCCGCACCATTCGAGGGTATCGAGGATATACTCTTCAGCACCCGGCACAAACCTTCCCTGGTCGGTATCTTCTATGCGCAGAATGAAATCCCCGCCCTGTTGACGGGCGAATAAATAATTGAACAATACTGTTCTCACACCCCCCAAATGAAGACCTCCGGTAGGAGAGGGGGCGAAACGTACCCGCACCTTTTTACTCATGGCGCAAAGATACAATCTTCACAACAAGGATGGAAGCCAATACAGAGTAGCTCAGTACATATACTTGTATCTTTGCTGCATGTATGTAGTTAAGATGCCATGGCTGGTGAGGAAATGGTACAGTGAATTTTACTGGAAGCTGCCGGAGAAAGAAAAAATTATTTACCTCACTTTCGATGATGGTCCACATCCCTTTGCCACCCCATTTGTTTTGGAGCAATTGAAAAAATATAGCGCCAAGGCGAGCTTCTTTTGCGTAGGCAACAACGTGCGCTTATATCCAGAACTAACTCAACAAATCAGAGACGCAGGACATTGCCTCGGAAACCATACCATGCACCACATGAATGGCTGGAAAGTGAGTGATGAGGAATACGTTGC
>JBJTJJ010000359.1:0-7824 GCA_046095445.1 Sediminibacterium sp. | reverse complement strand
CTCCATTCTACAAAATCTGCTGTAGAGTTTTTCGTACTGTGGAATGATTTTGCTGATATCAAACTGGCAGGCATGCTGGTAAGCATTTTCTTTCATTTCAGCGAGATAACTATTATTGCTCAGTAGCTCAATCGCATACTTGCTCATAGCATCAATATCACCAACGGGTGTTAGAAATCCTGTAGTACCTTGTACGTTGATTTCGGCTAATCCCCCGGCATCTGAACTGATTACCACCACCCTTGCTGCCATGGCTTCTAATGCTGCCAAACCAAAACTTTCATATTCAGATGTTAGCAGGAATATGTCACTTACAGCAAGTATGTCTTCCATTTGTTCCTGCTTTCCCAAAAATCTTACCTGTGCATCTACACCATAATGACGGCACAATTCTTCCGTTGCATGTCTTTCCGGTCCATCACCTACCATCAATAGTTTGGCCGGTAATGCTTTTGACACCTGTGCAAAAACTTTGATCACATCATCCACTCTTTTTACTTTTCTGAAATTGGAGGCATGAATAAGAATTTTTTCATTGTCGGGAGCTATCACTTGTCTGAACGCTTCCAGGGGCTTTTTATCAAATCGATGCACATCCACGAAATTGTAGATCACATCAATTTCTTTTTTGATGTTGAAAAAGCGATAGGTCTCTTCTTTCAGATTCCGGGAAACAGCTGTAATGGCATCGCTTTCATTGATGGAAAAAGTTACTACCGGCTCATAGGTTTTATCTTTTCCTACCAGGGTGATATCTGTTCCATGCAGGGTTGTAATGACAGGAATACTTCTTCCGTTCTTTTGCTTCACAATTTGTTTGGCCATATAGGCAGCAGATGCATGTGGAATAGCATAATGCACATGCAGTAAATCCAGGTCGTGATTGATGATAACATCTACCATGGTACTTGCCAATGCCAGTTCATACGGAGGATAATCAAACAAGGGGTAAGTAGGGACTCTCACTTCATGGTAGAAAATGTTGGCATTGAAAACATTCAATCTCACCGGTTGCTGATAAGTGATGAAATGCACCTGATGGCCTTTATCGGCCAGGGCTTTACCCAATTCAGTAGCCAATACTCCACTGCCGCCGAAAGTGGGATAACAAACGATTCCTATTTTCATATTTCAGCAGTTTTATATATCAGCCATTGTGAAAAATAACAATAAAATTCCGGACTAAAACCAACAATTCTTATCTTTAACCTATGAAAAAACTATCCATTATCCTTCTGGTGCTGCCCATGCTATGTGCCGGCCAGCCCGATCCTGACTCACTCTTCATCAAAAAAATTTCCGACGACATCCTCCGCAATGGTAAGTCCTACGAGCTATTGCGACAACTTACCAAACAGATTGGAGGTCGTTTATCCGGTTCACCTCAATTTGTCAGAGCAGTTAGCTGGGGCAAATTTACCATGGAAATGATTGGCCCCGACAAGGTTTTTTTACAAAAGTGTATGATACCTCATTGGGTAAGGGGTGGAACCGACTCTGCTTCTATCATTGCCATGAATAACAAGCCATTTACCAAAAAGTTAGATGTATTGGCATTGGGTAACTCGATCGGAAAGGGAACTATCTCGGCTCCGGTTCTGCCGGTGGCTGATTTTGCTGAACTGGAAAAGCGAAAAGACAGTGCTGCAGGTAAAATTGTTTTCTTCAATAAGGGTTTTGATCCTACTAATATTGACCCTGGTGTGTCCTATGGTCAAACAGGAATTTACCGCAGAAATGGAGCAAGTGTTGCTGCAAAATATGGCGCCGTAGGTATCATGATACGTTCCCTTACTGAATCGTATGCCAATGATCCTCATACCGGTGCCATGACCTACAATGATTCCTTCCCCCGCATACCGGCTATTGCTGTGGGTCCCAGGGATGCGGACGAAATTTGGAACCTCTCCAGACGCTCCACACTAACTGCGAGTATGACTACTAACGGCAAATTCTTGCCGGATACCATCGGGCATAATGTGGTAGGAGAACTGGTTGGTACAGAATTCCCCGGAGAGTTCATTACAATTGGAGGTCACCTCGATAGCTGGGATGTCAATGAAGGTGCTCACGATGATGGTGCCGGTGTTGTACAAACCATTGAAGTAATGCGGGTATTCAAGGCACTCGGCTATAAACCCAGGCGCTCCATTCGGTTTGTCTTGTTTGCTAATGAGGAAAATGGTTTACGCGGCGGAACGCAATATGCAATGGAAGCTGAAGCTAAAAAAGAAAAACATGTTTTCGCATTGGAGAGTGATGCCGGTGGTTTCACTCCCCGTGGATTTTCAGTTAGCGGACTTCAACCTGCACAACTGGAAAAAATGCGTTCCTGGATCAAATGGTTACAGGCCTATGGGGTAACTGAAATCGCCACAGGTGGTGGTGGGGCTGATATTTCTCCCTTGAACCGCTTATTTGCAACGCCTGTTTGTGGATTAGAGCCCGACCCACAGCGATACTTTGATTATCACCATGCGCGAACAGATGTTTTTGAAAATGTCAATAAACGAGAATTATTGCTGGGTGCCATCAATATGGCTGCGCTGATCTACCTGGTCGATAAATATGGATTATAAAGAGGGAAAGTTGAACCTTCAATTAGCCGGCCATTAATAAAAAGATGGCCGGCTTTTTATGGTAAGTAAGTTCCATTTTTTTCCACTCACTAATATGCCGCGTCAAAATACTTTCCTGCGGTCCGGTCAAATCAACTGCTACACACAACCGGGTAGTTGGCCGGCAAGAAGCCAGGATATCATTGATCATCGCATGGTTGCGATAAGGAGTCTCAATAAAAATTTGTGTGGAATGATCGCGGGATGAAGTCGCTTCTAATTCCTTGATTTTTTTCTTCCGCTCTGCGGCATCAATGGGCAGGTAACCATGAAAAGAAAATTGTTGTCCGTTCAAACCCGAAGCCATGAGCGCCAGCACTATTGAACTGGGACCTACCAGTGGGATAACCTGATACCCTTTTTCCTGCGCAGCACTAACCATTAATTGACCCGGGTCGGCAATACCCGGACAACCGGCTTCACTAATAATCCCTACATGTTGTCCTGCCTTCAAAGCTGACAGCATGTTGCCAATTTGTTGCTCACCGGCATCTTCTATCAAATACCAACGGTAATTGTCGATGACCATTTCCTTCCAGAGTTTTTTTAAAAAGCGACGGGCCGATCTTTCATTCTCCACTAAAAAAACAGAGCAGTTGGCTACTGCTTTTTGCAGGTATGCAGGAATGGTATGTATAGCATCATCGTGGAGATAGCAGGGTATCAAGTAGAGATGACCGGCAGTTGATGACTGGTTCATATACCTTGTGTTGTGCTATTGGAAATTCGCTGCTCTGCTTTTTTCAATGGCTGTATGCTAATAGTTGCTGCCACTACTGCATAAGAAGGTGCCAGTATCCAGCCGACGATGGGAACCAGGTGTAATAAATAAAAGACCATACCATTTCCGATGGCAAGACCCTTGTGGTTTCCTATGTAGTTGATGCTTGTGGGAACGCTCATCTTCATTCGTTCCATTGAATAATCAAGCATGGCAAAACCATAATAATAACATTCAATGAGGAGTGCCATGAAGGGTGTAAGCCAACCTACTATCGGTATAAAACTCACCACCAAAATTGTCAACACATAGATAGATTGCCAGAAACTATTTCTCAGCGCCAGAGAAATTCCCCGCTTCATGTCATGCAACAATTGAGGGAAACTGAAAGGATACTCCCGGCCTTCCATGATTGACTCTGTTTTTTCGCTCAGATAAGAAAAGATAGGTGATCCAACTATGAGGAACAGGTATTTGAATAGGGAAAAATAAAACAACAGCGAAATGAGCCAAACCAGCAGTGTGCCCATGGCCAACAGAAAACTAAGCGATCCATTGTTGAGCCGTTCTACCCAGGAACGAAGTCCGGTTTTCAAAATGAACCATTCGATGAAGGCGGTAGAAGTTTGACTGAAATAAACAAAACTAATCAGAAACAGTGCGGCATAGAGAATACCCGGTACAATGATCCATTTCCAGAGTTTTTGTTCCCGAATGAATCGGTGTGCCTGGAAATAAGCCTGTATTGATATGATGATGTCTTTGAGCAAAGGTTTCTTTTTATCGAAAGATAAGAATTCATTCAAACCGATGGCAAAGGTGAAGAATTCTTTCTAGATCAGAATTTAGGACATTTAATTGGTCGCTGGTCTGAGGGGCGACGAACATAGATTAAAGATACTTCCATGCCGCCGCGATTGAGTGAGGCTGTTCTCAGGGTAGATGTATTGAGATCATAACTTACGCCTATCCGAAGGTCATTGAATTCCAGACCGAGATAGGGAATCAATGCATCATTGAACCTTACCCAACTTCCCGCATACAGGCTTACGGGCTTTTCTACATCCGGGTTGGCTGTGAGTTGAATGGCACCTCCAACAACAGTTTCGCTGGCACCTGCCTGCATCATATAAATAGCACTGGTATGGAAGGTTGCATTGGGAGATATGGGAAAATAGGCACCGCCATGAATGGTTGTTCTCGGATTTAAAACATATTGACCACCGGTAAAATTTTGTTTAGGCCGATTGATATGATACATGCTCACGCCCAGGTAAAAATTGTTGCCATCACCGGTACTTCCATTATATAGAAAGCCGGCATTGATGTCAACATATCTCGATGACAAGGTAGCGCCGTTGAAGGTTTCTGCTGATATACCCGTGAACCCATTCGCTGTTAACTGATCTTCGAAATTGAGAACAGAGGTGTTGATCAGCATATTGGCATACGACATTTGAAAACCCGCACCTATCTGGTGATTACCATCTTCGTCGAGTCCTTTATGGTAGGCCGTGGAAACTGATGCGAAATTGAAGGATACAGCACTGTTAGCACTCCTGTCGGCATAGCCGGAGAAGCCGACACCCCAGTTGTCATTATTGGGTATGGTGTTTTGCATCACATGGAAGTCTGCAGAAAAAGCAGTAGTGATATACGCATTATTGATGGTCGGCCACTGGTTGCGGTGGTTACCTGTAAGCCGAAAACTGCCATTGAATTTACCAGTCAGGGCAGGATTAAGAGTAAGGGGGGAAGCAAAGAATTGTGAGAAATGCGGATCCTGCGCCAGCAGAGTGCCGGTGATAAAAAAACCAACCAGAAGAATACCGGCTCTTTTCATTTTTCACAGGATGAATGTTAAAAGTACGCTAATCGGGGCATTTCAGTGTCACGAAATGCCTGAAAACAAGCTTTTTAACACTGTTTTATTGTTGGGATTTAGTTCCAAATGCCAGGTCGCCTGCATCCCCCAGACCAGGAACGATGTACCCTTTTGCCGTCAATTCATCATCAATATCTCCGCACCAGATTTCTATGGAATCGCCACATTCCCGTTGTATCATTTCGATGCCTTCATTGCAAGCAATGGCGCATACCACGTGAATGGCTTTGGGAATGCCTTCATTTTTGATGTGCTCTATTGTTTTGATAATAGATGCACCGGTCGCGAGCATCGGGTCACTAATGATCACAATTCTATCTTCAAGCGTAGGGCAACTCATGTATTGCATGAATATTTCAAAACTACCATCGTGGTGGTGCTTGCGATAAGCAGAGATAAAGGCGTTGTCGGCTTTATCAAAAAAATCCAACATCCCTGCGTGCATAGGTAATCCTGCGCGTAAAATAGTAGCCAGCACAGGTTGTGATTCCAATACCTTGCTTTCGTGAATGCCAAGTGGGGTGCGGGTTTCCTGTATTTTCCAGGGCAAAACCTTACTGATTTCAACTGCTGCTGCCTGGCCGATTCTTTCCAGATTTTTCCGGAAACGCATGCGATCGTTCTGTACCGAAACATCTCTTAATTCGGAAATCCAGTTACTGATAAGGGAGTGTTGGCTACTTAAATTGATAACCATAGCAGCAGTTATTTGGTATGCTTCAAAGCTACTGGCAATCTTTTATTTAATAAAAAATAATCAGTGGCTGTCATTGACACTTGTCAGAAAAGAGAAGTTGTCTCCGTCGAAGAGTCCCAGATCACTCATTTTGACATGTGGTATCACCAGCAATGCCATAAAGCTGAGTGTCATAAAAGGTGCTGACAATTGACTACCCATTTCTTTGGCCATTTGGTCGATAGCGGTATACGCATGTGCTATCTGATAACCATCTGCCGCACTCATGAGGCCCCCCACCGGAAGAGGCAACAATAGCTGTTGTTCATCATCGGCTCCCCGCACACAACTCACCCCCCCTCTGCTAGTTGCTACCAGTTGTATGGCAGCGGCCAAGCTTTCATCATCAACCCCTACCGCTACAATGTTGTGGCTGTCATGTGCAACAGATGAAGCGATAGCACCTGAATGGAGTCCGAAGCCATGAACCCATGCTATAGCCGGTGCTGCAGGACGATACCTGTTAACTACGACAATCTTCAGCAGGTCTTTTTCAATATCACATACATAACAATTATCTACTTTTTTTCCTTTCATGAAAAGCCGATGCGTGATCAGCTGTCCGTCTAATGCCCCAATAACAGGAATAAGACCTTCCGCATCCGCGGGAAAATCATGGCTGCTCAACCTGAGTTGTTCCGGAAGGATATTGACCGGATAAAAGGGTTGTTCCAACGCCGGAATATCAACAGATGCTATCATGGATTTACCCTGACTGGCAACTAGAACACCATCTATATAGGTGGCTTCTACTTTGAAATCAATCAAGTCATTTACTACGATTAGGTCTGCAGGATGTCCAACCTCTAATAGTCCAACCCGCATACCATAATGGTGAACAGGATTCACACAGGCCGCCTGCAGAACATGAAACAAGGGGATGCCATGTTGGATGGCCCTGGCACAAAGTTGGTTGATATGACCTTCTACCAAACTATCCGGATGTTTATCATCACTGCAAAACATCATCTGTTCGGGGTAATTCTCCAACAATCCAATAAGGGCATTAAAATTTTTGGCAGCACTTCCTTCCCGAATGATGATTTTCATGCCTCTTTTCAGTTTATCCAACGCCTCCTCCTCCGTAAAACATTCGTGGTCGGTAGAGATGCCGGCAGCGATGTATTGAGCGGCTTGCTCACCCCGCAATCCCGGTGCATGTCCATCCACTGGTTTTCCGAGTCGGTGGGCGGCTACAATTTTTTTCATCACTTCCTCATCTCCATTCAAAACACCCGGAAAATTCATCATCTCGCTTAGGTAGTAAATGTCCTTTCTCATCAACAGTTCTTCTACTTCCCGGCTGTTCAGGGCGGCACCTGCTGTTTCAAAAATTGTTGCTGGAACACAACTTGGCGCACCAAAATGGAATTTGAAGGGTACTTGTTGGCCATTGTTAATCATAAAGTCTACTCCCGCAATACCGCAAACATTGGCAATTTCATGGGGGTCGCTGATGGTGGCAACAGTTCCATGAACCACCGCCAGTCGCGCAAATTCTGACGGGACGAGCATGCTGCTTTCAATGTGCACATGGCTCTCGATGAATCCGGGAAGCAGAAAGGGTACTCCGGGTTCCGCGGAATCTTGTAAAATTTGCACCTTCCGGATGATACCTGCGGCTATGGTTAGCTCTGCATACTCAATGGTTTCTCGATTGATATCTACCCGATTGCCTCTGATGGTCCAACTTGACTCCTGCATGTATTCTTGGATTAATTGAACTTTAACGTTCCCTGTTTGTTGGTAAAAGATAGTATTTTAATTTTGCATTTCGTTGATATAAACATTGAATATTAACATCAAAACAACACACATGAATCTTCGTTCCCTGTCTGTTTGACTCCTGTCTTTTTAATTTTTC
>JBJTJJ010000358.1:0-3459 GCA_046095445.1 Sediminibacterium sp. | reverse complement strand
GGGTAAAAACGCCCATACCCTGGTGTTGCACTGATGCATTGGCAACCTCTCTGCCTGCGGCATCTTTAATATACAGAGTGGTATTGACGGGCATTCCCATTTCATCTACAACAACAAATGGCATTTTGCATTCAACTCCAGCAATCCATTGGCCACCCTCCGGAAAAAATTTAACCTGCAATGTTTTTGTAGGAAAAGTTTTCACTTTTGACACTTCATCTTCACCATATACAAAAAAGGGTTGATGAAAAATATAGTCCGGTTGATTCAGCATCCAGGCAGTATATCCCCGTAGGGTATAATTTCCGGAGTTCCATTTCCTGGGAATATCGATTTGGCCATAAAAAGAGCCAAGACTATCCAATCGATACATCGATTTATCAACTACTTTTCCCTTTTCATCAACCACATCTACATAAACTAAGCGGCTTAAAAAACTTGGTTTTTGCCGAAAAGTACACCAGCCCTTGATCCAGATCTGCTCACCGGTAGTAAATTGCTGACGGCTCATCTGCAGATAAACTTTTTCCTGCGGATAAGTTTCAAACCATTGTTTTAAGTTATTGATTAGTTTTTCCTGAATAGGATCTGGATCTACTAGCCAGGATCCCATCATCAAACTTGCAATAGCAAGGGGTAAGAATACAATTGATTTCATGCGGAAAAGATAAAAAAAAGCCGGCAATTGCTTGCCAGCTTTTTGATAAACAGATGAATGATATTAATTACCCGGTAATAACACGCCACCCAAAGAATGAACTACTCCATTGGTGCCTAGTACGTCGCGAAGTGTTCCACCAAACTCAATCGGTGTGTTATTCAACGGTCCGGCTAGTCGGGTACCATTACTTGTGATGCGGATGGATCTGCCCGGTCCCTGCATAGTAGAGGGGGAAAATCCGTCCTTGAAGTCGTTGTTGAATAAACGGGCACCACTGAACATATGGAAACGCGTAATGCGGGTTGCATCAGCAACAGGAATGGTGTTGATGGTGGAAGTTGAATTGAATGGTGCACCCAATGCTGTGATGGCAGCATCAGTCTGAGCTAACACTGTGAAAGTACCAGCGCTCAACTGAGCCCACTGTGAAGCACGATCCAATAATGCGATGAACAAGTTGTGTTGACCGGTTCTTTGTAAAATGGACTGGATATTTCCTCTCAAATTTGGGGGAGTATTTACGCGGTCTATCACATGAAGTACCCCATTACTAAGTAGGTTATCACGGCTGGTTATACGCGAGCCATTAACAAAGAAATCATTGCCTTTTTGTCCCATGAAAGCAAGTGTACCTCCCAACTGAGTCGCTCTTGAAACAGAGAATTGTGCAATCATCTCATTGGTGAGAACGGCTGTGGACGGGTTATTCGTTGAAGATAAAATATGGTACATCACCAAATAGCTGGCTGCTCCCGGTGTCATCCGATTAAGGGAGTCAGCTGTAATTCCCGCAGCTGTGAAGGCATCATTGGTGGGTGCCAGCCAACTAAAGGGCCCAGGACCTTTTTTAAAATCTGTCAACTGAGCTTTCTCAATAGCTGCATTGAAAGTACTTAGGTTGGATTGTTTAGAAAGGTAGGCATCCAGATCGGGTAATTCCACTGCTGCTTCTTCTTTTTTGCAAGAAGAAAAACTTAGAGCAGCAGCACAGATGAATAAGGTTATTTTGAATAATTTCATAAATGGAGGATTTACTGGTTAACAATTTGTAATGAAATCCCCGGTGCAAATGTGGTACCCCAGATACCACCCGTAAGCACTGTGGTTGCTCTTCTATTGGAGGAGTTTCCGGAAAGTGGTGTGAAAGGTGTACCAACAATTTCACCTGTAGAGGTTCTTACCAACCTGTAACGGAGAAATGCATTAACAGGATTGGTAGGGATGGTAATGAATTCAGTAGCATTGCCAAAAGAAACATTTCTAAAGAGTGTATCTCTTGTAACCAGTGAAGCTGTGGAAGAGTCAATTCTAATCAATGTTAATCCGGGAGACTTTCCAGTTGCATTGATGAATCTCAACCGCGTAAAAGCACTATCCGAAAATGACCCTAGATTATCCGTGTAAGAAATCAGACTTCTAGTTGATCCAGTATCAGCCAAAACAGTGGTATAGTAAGATCCACTCTGGGTTACCATGTTACCGGTAAACAAAACAATGGAATCATTGGTGGTACCGGTATTGGCAAGTGACAATTTCAAAGCTCCATTCGGAACAACTGCTGCATATTCTGCAATAGTTGAGTTGGTTGGAAATATGCCGGAGGCACCGGAAGTGAAATTGCCATTGATTTTTTTGTCATTCACTTTGATCATTACGGAAGGAGTTCCAGGAGATAACAAAACGAATCTGACAAATGCCTTGCCGGTAGGCAAATCATATTCCGTGGCTCTCAGCTCAGACTTTTGGCAAGCACTGAAGCCATAGATGACCAGGGCGGCGCTAACTATATTGATTAAATATTTTTTCATACAATCCGTCTTTAATAGGTTAAGGTTGACTAAACCACATTTCCAATGTGTGGTAGTTTGTGTTCAAAGCACCAATTTTTCTAAGGGCTTCCCGGTTCCAGTCGAACTCGGAGAAGTTCGTTGGCCATGCACGATAAGCCATGTTGGGTCCACCATTGAAGGCTGAGAAAACGGTAATTATCTGAAATCCATTGAACACAGGCAAACTCGTAGCCGGATCCACATCATAGTAATGGAATCTGCGCATGTCACACCATTGTTCAATAAAATTCCAGCCCCAATTAGCAATGAACTTTTGTTGCATAATATCTGTCAGATTGAGCGCTCCTGCACTTTGCTTAACTGCCGGTGAAGCCAGGTAGGCATTCCGCTCACCGGTAGAAAGAGGAACATAATTAGCAACTCCTACATTGTTGGCATTGATGAAATCAAAATGTGCACTAATACCATTGAGGTAAGCAGTATAGGCAGTAGCTCTATCTCCTTTTCTGAATGCTGCTTCTGCTTTAGTGAATTGCATTTCGCTATAACTCATGATGGGTAAAGATGCATTGTTGCGGAACACAAATTTTCCAATAGTTCTGTCAGCAAAATTATTGATAGCAGGATTGGTCATAGCGCTGTCACCCCAAACAGTTGCAGGTGCTCTGCGGAAAGTCAGTGAGCCGACTGTACCGAGTGTATATCCTACTGCAGGAAGTAAGAAACGATATCCACCATTGAGTTCTGTCATCGTAGGAGAGATGAAACTTGTATCCGGACTCAGCGATAACAATCCTCTGATCCGGGGATCACGATTCGCTGGAGCAGCACTGCCGCGTAAGAGGGTTCCATCTAGCAACTGAACGATGAACCTGGATTGGCGGCGAGCTGAAAAGTTATCACGGGCAGGTCCTAGCGGACTGCTATCGTCGTTTCTGGTAGCTGAGTGTGGAATGAATGCATTATCTGCATTAGAAGCAAGACTTAGGTCTACATACTTGATAACAG
>JBJTJJ010000357.1:0-3261 GCA_046095445.1 Sediminibacterium sp. | reverse complement strand
GTCTTTGGTATGATGGTCATATCGTTCTAGTTAATCAAACCAAAGACCAACCGCCAAAGACCAAAGACCCCGCGGAGAAGAAAACCACTAAAACAACCGCAACTGTTCCACAACAGGAACCACAGCCGCCGCCTGCGGCTTATCTGCTTCCGTGCCGGTTATCGTAAAAACTTCTGAAGGTCGGTAGCGCGAGGCAATCACAATATGCGTATTGCCAGTATCCCTACTAAACAATTCCTTTACCTTCTCATGGGTATTGTTGTTGCGCGAAAGATGCGATAACAACAAATGACTCATCTGTTCACCCCGACACTGCTGAAACAATTCCCAGGCCTCATCATTCGATAAATGTCCCTCCCCACCGCGTATCCGCTTCTTTAAATGCTCGGGATAACGGCCCTGCTCCAGCATCTCTACATCATAATTCGATTCCAGAAAAGCAGCATGACACCCATTGAAATGCTTTTTCAAATTATCACATACCCTGCCCAAATCTGTAAAAACACCAATCTGTATGTGGCGGTGGCGAATGATAAAACTGTGCGGATCAGCCGCATCATGTGTCTTGGTAAATCCGGTCACTTCCAGTTGTCCCACCTGAACAGGCTCATCTGCCTTGAAACGTCGAATAAAAGATACAGGTGCCGGAATGCGCATACCCGTTTCTGTAGCAGTAGTCATATATACCGGAAGTCTGAACTTCCTTGCCAATACAGAAACCCCACCAATATGATCGTTGTGTTCATGGGAAATAAAAACCGCCCTGAGCTTTTCCATCGAAAGTCCGAGCCGTGTCATCCGTCGCTCTATCTCCCGGCAACTGATGCCCGCATCTACCAACACAGCATCTTCCGCAGTACCCACATAATAGGCATTGCCATTGCTGCCTGAATTCAAAGAAGCAATCATCACACTCATGCTGCCAGACTTGTAAAGCGGAAAAACTTACTCAACGATTAACTGCGTTGAGAAGACTGTCCTTTTGAAATAATCAACCACCAACAATGCATAGGTACCCTTCGCTTCATAAGAAGGTATATTGAAAGAGTGGTTGGTTGTTTTTTCTCCCAAATTCATCTTGCCTTCCAACACAATCCGTCCGTTCATGTCTACCAACAAAAGAGAATAAACACCTTTGTCTGCTATGTTCTGCGTACGCACAGTAAATTTACCCCTACTTACAGGATTCGGAAATATCGTGTACACCGGCTCAGGAACAATTTCTTTTTTCTTCTCCTGCTGGAAGGAAATCACCGGAGGAGGAGTATTGTTGGACTGGTTCAGCAGGTTGCTGCTGGCCATATCTGAAATGTTACCTATGCCGGGAATGTTTTTATCTTCCACCGGCTCAGCTGTTAAATTGCTCAGGTCTTTCACGCGGAACAAATGCTGCGTCATGTTTTGCGTTCTGGAACTTCCACAACTCAGGATCAATTGTCCGTTTTCATCCACAGCTGCGCCATTGGTGGTGAATCCTCCCGGTAAGCCACCTATCTGTCCGAGATATTCCGCCACACGGCTGGCGATGGTGATACGAAAAACATAATTGCTCTGGGTAATCAGTACCAGTCTTCCTTCCGCATCCGCGACCATATCTCCTCCCCAACTTGTACAACTGGAGCGTACAAAAATGCCGTTCCCCGGTTTATCGGAAATCACTCCCAGATCAATAATGGTGGGTTGTCCTTCAGTGGTAAAACGAATCAGGTGCTCACCATCATTGGTAAGGGCATAACCCAATCCGTCAGCACCAATGGTCATGCGGGATATCTGGTTCGCCACATCCGTTTTATTCTTGAGCAGGTTGAGGGACTGGTTATCTAAATAAGTAAAATGAGGGTCGGGTTGACTGAGGTCCATGAAGCGCAGTTCCGACGCGAACATCGGGAAATAAAACAGCCGGTTGGTTTTCTTATCATACGCAACAGATGCTACCGAGCCGCCCATCGGACTGCGAAGGGTATCCGGATGTCCACTGGCATCACTGATGAAGGCACTTTGCTGCAGGGCCAGATAGGTTTGGAAGCCATGTGTCTTCACAGCATATTTTTGATCGGGCTGGAACCAATCTTTCACCAATACCTTACATTTTCCATCGATTTCCCGCATCTTATTGTAACTGATCGGCTGAGCGGGGTCAGAGGATACGAAGAAAATACGCTGGGAAGGAGATTGCGCTGCAACTGCAAATCCGGTAAAAGCACCCAGTACTGTCAGCAAAAATTTTCCGGTTGTCATGGTTGGAAATGTTTTCTCATCAAGATATAACGTAAAATTACAGCATTTAGGGATATATCGGAATGAAAAAAAACAAGGCATTTGTCCTAATTTTAGGTACAAATCATCTCCTATGGTACGGTCTTTCTTTCTATTCTTGGTTTTATTCGTTGCAGGTTCGACTTCCATTCATGCCCAACAGGATAGCACACCGACCCCTAAAGACATTCATCTGCTGGCAGAATTCACCAATGCTGATTACAACATGGGTAATGTGCCCGTAGGAAAAGGAGGGGAGTTCAATGTCTACATCAAAAACATATCGGCAAAAGATACCCTGATGATCGTCGATGTAAAAGTTAGTTGTGGCTGTACGACCCCCAAGTACCGCAGCAATGACCCCATTCTTCCCGGCAAATCATCCTACATCACACTTGGCTTCAATGGCAGTGGGGGCGGACCTTTCACCAAATTTGCCGACATCATTTTTCAGTCCGGTCAATCCAAACAAATCAAGTTTTCCGGCGTAGCCGTATCAGAACCTGTTCCGGCAGAGCCGGCCAAAAAACAATGATGCCCGTTGCAAAGCAACAGGCACCAAAGGACTGATGATCGTTGTTGTAATTCTTCTTGAATTTCTTCTTGTATTTCTTATAATTTAAGCCGAATAGGTATATCCGACTTTTCGTGGTACGCTTAGATTAGAAGATTTCCAGTCCGGAAAAGAAGAAGCTGCCTTCGATAGCGGCATTTTCATCACTGTCACTTCCGTGTACAGCATTTTCACCCACTGAAGCCGCATACTTCTTGCGGATAGTACCCTCAGCTGCCTGCGCAGGATTGGTGGCGCCAATCAATTGGCGGAAATCAGCTACGGCATTCTCTTTTTCCAGGATGGCTGCCACGATAGGTCCGCTGCTCATGAAAGTAACGAGTTCGCCATAGAAGGGACGTTCGCTGTGAACAGCATAAAATCGGCCGGCTTGTTCCGCCGTCAGGCGCGTCCATTTCATGGCACGAATGGTAAAACCTGCCTGTATGATC
>JBJTJJ010000356.1:0-8790 GCA_046095445.1 Sediminibacterium sp. | reverse complement strand
GCTGGAAGCCATACAATTCAAACACCGACCGTATGGTTTCAAAAATGTATTGTCTTTTTTGAACAACGGCAGCGGAAAAATCACGGGTACCCTGAGGCAGAAGGGGTTGAGTCATGCGCAAAAATAATGATTCCTACATCGTCAGGAGTTCACCCGACGATATTTATCAACGATCATGCGACAGGCCCTGTCAATCAACCCGAAAACATCATCAAAATCTTTTTCCGTTCCATAATAAGGGTCGGGGACCTCACTTTTTTCTCCCGGATACAAAACATCCAGCAATCGTTCCACTTTTCCTTCCTGCCAGTTTTTTCCAGCTATCTTTTGAACGTCCCGGTAGTTAGTATTGTCCATTACATAAATACGATCAAAATGCTCAAAGTCGGCTGCTATAAATTGTCTGCATCGTTGTGCGCTGATGTCAATTCCATTTTTTTGGGCAGTTTTTTGTGATTGAATGTGGGGTGGCTCGTCCACATGGTAATGCATAGTGCCCGCACTATCTACTTCCCAGTTCAACCCCGCTTCCCGGGCACGTGCCTCCAAAATGCCCTCTGCGAGCGGACTTCTGCAGATATTCCCTAAGCAAACCATTAGAATTCTCATGTGTTACAAATATGGTTAATCAAATGTTCCAAGTGGAACTTTGCAATACTAACAATTATTAGCTCTTTTTTTTGTGGAAATTTTCTTTTCTATTCATCCCTGTTAAGAGAAGATGATTTTACTTTAAACCCTTGCACAAAAGGGGAAAAGCATCGAAATATTTTATAAATTGCCGATTCTGTAAAAAAATGAAAATGCAGGAAACCCAAACAGACAGCAAAGAAAAAAGCTACCGCATCATGCGAATGATTTACGATGTGACCATGGGCGTTTTGATGTCAGGTGTTGCTGTGGTGGTTTTGATGGCAGAAAAATGGAACATTGAGCAGCTTTTAGGATGGGAGTCCTGGATGCGCTACTTTTTCGGGGGCATTCTGGTGTTATATGGTTCCTTCAGGATTTACAGGGGTATAAAGCAGCAGCGGTAAGATGAAGAATAGTTCTTTTGTGGTATGGATAGTCGCATTGCTCGCTATTTCTTGTCAGAATGATAAGCAAGCAGATCGACGGGATAGTCCGGTTCAGGGAAGTATTCATATCAGTGTGGATGAGACATTCCGTCCGGTGATCGAAGAACAGTTGAGGGTGCACAAGGCATCCTTTCCGAATACAAACATTCAAGTGACCTATGAGTCTGAAGCTGATTGTTTCAGATCCTTGCAGCAGGATTCTACTCGTTTGGTGATTGTAGCCAGGGGACTTACCGATGAGGAAGCGGAAGCATATAAAAAAAATATATCTTTCCGACCCATCTACGGTATTTTGGCCTATGATGCGATTGCTGTTGTGATCAGTAAGGAAAGAAAGGATAGTTTTTTTACCTTGCGGCAGCTGTCTGAGATGCTCAGTGGTGAAAACCCGGTTACAGTAGTGATGGACGGATTAAAAGCTACCAGCACCGTGAGATATGTTAAGGATAGTTTGTTGAAGGGGAAGGAATTTGGAAAGAACGTAGTAGGTGTGGATGGAAGTAGGGCTGTAGTGGAAGCGGTGATAAAGAACCCTTCTGCTATCGGACTGGTGGGAAGTAGTTGGGTTGGTGACCTGTACGATGTAGAGCAACGGCGCTACATGAAGTACATCAGCCTGGCAAGATTGGAATGTACGCTGTGCGAAGAGAAGGATGTCTTTGCCAAACCCTCACAGGCCACCATTACTTACGGACAGTATCCTTTGGCAAGGCCCATGTATTATGTGCTGAAGGAAAATTGGGCAGGGTTAGGAACGGGTTTCATGAACTTTATGAGCTTGGAGAGAGGACAACTGATTTTCCGACGAGCCTTTCTCGCACCTGCCAAAATGAATTTTAACATACGTTCTGGTAAAATAAAAGAGCAATAAACAAGTAAATACTAAACAACGAAACATGAAGAAGTCCTTACTATTCCTGCCGGTCTTAGTGTTGATGCAGGTTACCCTCCTTGCTCAGTATGCTGAAGGTATCAAGCTGCTGAACTATGAAAAGAACAAATCGGCAAAAGAAGTATTTCAGAAGCTGGTAGATGCCAACCCGCAGGACCCTCAGGCCATTTACTGGCTCGGACAGGCGCTCTTGGCAACCTATGGTGGCGAACCCAGCAAAGATCAGGTGGCTGCTGCCAAAGCCCTCTACCAAAAAGGACTTGCCTCTGTTGGTAGCCATCCATGGCTGGTGGTAGGTATGGGACATATCGAACTACTCGAGCGCGGAGATATTAATTCCGTAAAACAAAAATTTGAACAGGCTATCACCGCTTCCACTGAAACCAAGGGGAAAAGTAAAGGCCAGGCCAATCCCGGAATTCTCAATGCCATCGGTCGTGCCAATGCTAAAGTTGCCAGTGGTGCCGGCGATAACCTGTATGCCATTGAAAAGCTTAATCAGGCAGGTCAAAATGACTTGACCAACCCCGATATTTTTATCAACAAAGGCATTAACTACCTGAAAATGGGTGGTGAAAATGGGGGTGAAGCAGTTAAAGCCTATCAGGAAGCACTTGCCCGCGATCCTAAAAGTGCATTGGCATTCTATCGCATCGGTAAAGTGTACCAGAGCCAAAACAACAAAGAATTATTCGAGCAGAATTTTGATAATGCGATCAACGCAGATCCTACTTGTCCGCTTCCTTACTTTGCTTATTATCTCAATTATGCCAACCGTGATGTGAATCGCGCCAAGGAATACCTTGATAAATATGTATCTACAGCGGATAAAGATCCCAAGACCGATTATTTCGTAGCAGAATATCTTTTCCGTGCCGGAAAAAATGACGAGTCACTGGCCAAGGTGCAGGAATTGGAAAATTCAGTTGGAACAACAGAGTTGCCCCGCTTGAATATGCTCTATGCTTATAACTATGACAGAAAAGGAGATTCCGTTCAAGCAAAGTCTTATCTCGAAAAATTCTTTGCCAACGCTCCAACGGATAAGATCGAACCTACCGATTATGAACTGGCAGTGAAGGTGCTTACCCACTTCCCCGGTAGTGAAGTTCAGGCTGCCTCCTACCTGGAAAAAGCAATTACCAACGATACATCAAGAGTCAACAAGCAGAGCTATATGCAGCAGGCGGCTGATATGTTTGCCAAAGCCAAAAATCCTACTGAACAGCTGAAATGGTTAAAGCGCTCGGTTGAATTCAAGGGAACAACTACCGAAGCTGATTATTACAAACTCGCTGCTGCCGCTCTTAGTGCGAAAGATATTTCACAAACTATGGAGATTTCGAAAAATTATATGGCTGCCTATCCTGATAAGCCACAGCCCTATTCTTTCTATAGAAGAGCAGCTATAGCTTCCGACCCCGATACGACCAGCGGTAAAGGAGTTGAAAACCTCCAATACATTGACTCAATTTATGGATTAAATAAGGACAAGTACAAAAGAGAGCTATTCCTGAATAAATATTATACTATTTTGTACTATATTAATAAGCAAAATGCACTCAAGAAGAGTCCTGATTTCAAAGTGAAGAGTGATGGTACGAAAACAGAGGTTGTTGATGAGTTCCTGGGCATTTGCCAGAAGAGTCTTCAGGTGACTGACCAGATGATTGAACTCTATCCAGATGTAAACGACGAAAACAACAAGTTTGCGCAGAGTGTGAAAGCAGAAATTCAAAAAAACTACGATTATTACTCCAAACCTCCGGTGAAGAAGCCCAATGCACCTGCTGCCCCACCTGCAAAAGGTTAAACAAAAAATAATCTCTAAAAAACTCTCCGACAAACGGGGAGTTTTTCTTTTATATCCCCCGCTGATGTATTTTTGCGAAAATTTTTCCGGATACATGCATCCGCTCCAATTACTCGCCGACGCCAGTGCCTCCAGTTCCGCCTCAGGTTATTTGCCTATTGGTATTCAATTGATTTTTGCTGCAGGGTTCGTTTTCTCCATGATCGGGCTATCCGCCTGGTTGGGACCCAAGCGAAAGACAAGCGATAAACTGGAAAATTTTGCCAGTGGTATCGAATCGCACGGCAATGCCCGTCAGCCTATGGCTATCAAGTACTTTCTCGTAGCGATTCTGTTCGTTTTGTTTGATGTGGAAGTAATCTTTTTCTATCCCTATGCAGTCAATTTCAGGGAGTTGGGCTGGTCAGGGTTTGGAGCGGTATTGATGTTTGTAGGATTCTTTTTAGCAGGATTCATCTACATCATCAAAAAGGGTGCACTAACCTGGGAAGATTAATTTTAACGGTCGGGTGAGAACCACCCCACTCATGTTTTGTTATTAGTTGGTTGTAAAAATCCCCGATAGGGGCAATAAAAGGAGGAACTCATTATGTCTCGTCCAGTTCGATTCAATATTCACCCCATACCAGCCGATAGTAAGGAGGCAGTAGGTGTTGCAGAAGCTCCGGATGGTTATTCCGGTGAGGGTTTCTTTGCTACCCAATTAAGCAGTGTTGTAGGACTTGCCAGAAAAAACTCCATGTGGCCGCTGCCATTTGCAACCTCCTGCTGTGGAATTGAATTCATGGCCACCATGGCTTCGCACTATGACCTTGCCCGTTTTGGTGCAGAGCGCGTCGGCTTCTCTCCCCGTCAATGCGATTTGTTGATGGTAATGGGTACAATAGCTAAAAAGATGGGTCCGGTATTACGTCAGGTGTACCTTCAAATGGCTGAGCCCCGTTGGGTAATTGCGGTAGGCGCCTGTGCTTCCAGTGGCGGAATATTTGATTCTTACAGTGTACTGCAGGGAATTGATCAGATCATTCCGGTAGATGTTTATGTGCCCGGATGCCCACCCCGTCCTGAAGCCATTCTGGATGGATTCATGAAGATCCAAGATCTGGTAGGTCAGGAAAGCATACGGCGCAGAAACAGTGAACAATACAAACAATTATTGAATAGTTACGGCATCGAGTAATTCCCCAACCACCGCACCCACTCACTTATGGCTCTTGACAACGCGTATATACAACAACAACTGACGGCTCGTTTCGGTGAAGATTTTTTTACTTTCAGCGAATCTTATGGCATGCTAACTGCTGAATTTGCCAAGGAATCTAACCTCAAAGTGATGCAGTTTTTATACGATGAGCCATCATTGGCTTTTCGTTTCCTTACTGACCTCTGTGCGGTTCATAACCCTGATCTGGAAGGAAAAGAGTTGTGTGTTGTTTACCATTTGCACAACCTTACAGAAAACGTTCGTCTTCGGTTGAAAATTTATACCTCCATTCAAGATCCTCAGGTGTTCACTGCTACCCGTTTATTTTCCTCCGCCAATTGGATGGAACGGGAAACCTATGATTTCTATGGTGTGAATTTCATGGGTCATCCCAATCTTAAGCGGGTATTGAATGTAGATGAAATGGATTATTTCCCCTTGCGCAAAGAATACCCGCTGGAGGATCAGACCCGCATAGATAAAGATGATGAAATGTTTGGAAGAGGATAAATCAAAACCCGAAGACAATCAATACAACGACGCCACTTTTCATGATGACAGAAACTTTACAACATATACAACTGCCTGAGGGCTCTATCGAAAAGCAGACTACCACCCTGAACCTGGGTCCGACACACCCTGCCACCCATGGGGTGTTCCAAAATATCATTGAACTCGATGGTGAGCGCATTGTTTCTGCTGAATCTACTGTGGGATACATCCACCGGGCATTTGAGAAAATAGCTGAACGCAGACCACTGTATCAGATCACGCCACTCACCGATCGCCTGAACTATTGTAGTAGTCCCATCAACAACATGGGCTGGCACATTACCTGTGAAAAGTTATTGGGCGTTGAAACTCCTAAGCGGGTAGACTATCTCCGTGTAATCATCATGGAGTTGGCTCGAATTTCCGACCACCTAATCTGCAATTCCATTGTAGGAGTTGATACAGGCGCCTTCACCGGATTCCTCTATGTGATGCAATACAGGGAACTGATTTATGAAATCTATGAAGAGATCTGCGGTTCCCGTCTTACCACCAACATCGGCCGTATCGGCGGTTTTGAAAGAAATTTTTCTGCTACTGCCTTCTCTAAACTGGAGAAATTCCTCAAAGAATATCCGGAAGTATTGAAAGAATTCGAAAACCTTTTTACCCGGAACAGAATCTTCATTGAACGTACCATTGGGGGTGGTGCCATTAGTGCTGATCGCGCCCTCAACTATGGATTTACCGGTCCCAACCTGCGCGCAGCCGGAGTAGATTATGATGTCAGGGTGCACAATCCTTACAGCAGTTATGAGGATTTTGATTTCATCATTCCGGTAGGAAAAACTGGTGACAACTACGATCGTTTCCTCGTTAGAAATGAAGAAATGTGGCAGAGTTTGTCGATTATTCAGCAGGCCTACCAAAAAATACAGGAATTCAAGGGCAAGGATGCAGAAGTGTACCATGCCGATGTGCCTGAATACTATCTGCCGAAGAAAGAAGATGTGTACACCAAAATGGAAGCACTCATCTGGCACTTCAAAATCATCATGGGTGAAGTTGATATGCCCAAAGGGGAAGTGTATCAGGCAGTGGAAGGAGGAAATGGAGAGTTGGGCTTCTACCTGATCAGTGATGGTGGCAGAGCCCCATTCCGCCTGCATTTCCGTCGCCCCTGCTTTATCTATTACCAGGCATATCCTGAATTAGTAAAAGGGGGAATGCTGAGTGATGCGGTTGTAACGATGAGTAGTCTCAACCTGATCGCCGGTGAAATGGATGCATAATATTTTAATGAACAAGAATAACCTCGGATCCTATATGGTAACATTTTCTGAACAGGAACTCGCAAAAGTCCAAGAGATCATCTCTCATTATCCGGAGGGAAAACAAAAGAGTGCATTACTCCCTGTCTTGCACCTTGCACAGGATACCTTCGGTGGCTGGTTGAGTACAGAGACCATGGATTATGTGGCGGGACTCCTTAGCATAGAGCCGATAGAGGTATATGAAGTAGCCACTTTCTACAGCATGTACAACCTCAAGCCAATGGGAAAATATGTTTTCGAGGTTTGTCAAACAGGCCCCTGCATGATTCAGGGTTCTGACAATATCATCGCATACATAGGTTCAAAACTGGGTATCCGTCCGGGCGAAACTACAACCGACGGCATGTTCAGTCTGAAAACAGTGGAGTGTCTCGGCGCATGCGGTTATGCCCCCATGATGCAGTTGGGGAAGTATTACCGTGAGCACCTGACACCGGAAAAAGTAGATGCCATTATCGCTGAATGCCGCAACAACGCAGCAGCACAAAACTGATCGTCAATCATTGCCGGATGAAAATGAGTCCGGTCTGAAATAAAACAATATGGGTGTTCAACTGCTCTTGGAAAAAGTAAAAGTGGAGGGAATCCGCCACTACGACGTATATCGCCGCGAAGGCGGATATCGTAGCGTGGAGAAAGCTTTGAAGCAAATGAGTCCGGAAGCTATAGTGGAAGAAGTGAAGAAAAGCGGACTTCGTGGAAGAGGTGGTGCCGGATTTCCTGCCGGCATGAAGTGGAGCTTCATCGCAAAACCTGAAGGGGTACCCCGTCACCTGGTATGCAATGCCGATGAAAGCGAACCCGGCACATTCAAAGACCGTTACCTCATGGAATTCATCCCCCATCTTTTGATTGAGGGCTTGATTGTTTCATCCTATGCACTGGGGAGTCATGACACATACATTTACATCCGTGGTGAATATGCCTGGATTGCAGATATTTTAGAGACAGCCATTGCAGAAGCAAAAGCCATTGGAATGTTGGGAAAGAACATCCTTCAGTCCGGTTTCGATTGTAACATTTATGTTCATCGCGGAGCAGGTGCTTACATCTGTGGTGAAGAAACTGCCTTGATTGAATCATTGGAAGGCAAGCGGGGTAATCCACGCATTAAACCTCCCTTCCCTGCTGTGCAGGGTGTGTGGATGCGTCCAACTGTAGTGAACAATGTAGAAACTTTGGCAGCAGTAGTACCCATTATCAATAATGGTGGTGAAGCGTATGCCAAAATCGGTGTGGGAAAATCTACGGGTACCAAACTAATTTCCGCTTGCGGCAACATTAACCGTCCGGGTGTATATGAAATTGATATGACCATCTCTGTGGAAGAATTTATCTACAGCGATGAATATTGCGGTGGCATTGCGAACGGAAAAAGATTGAAGGCCTGTATTCCGGGTGGTTCCTCAGTGCCCATCCTTCCTGCAAACCTTCTGTTGAAAACAGCCAAAGGTGAAACCCGCCTCATGAATTATGAAAGTCTGAGTGACGGTGGCTTCGTGAGTGGCTCCATGATGGGCTCCGGTGGATTCATCGTATTAGATGAAGACCAGTGTATCGTGAAAAACACCTATACGCTTACCCGTTTTTACCGCCATGAAAGTTGCGGTCAATGTTCACCCTGTCGGGAAGGAACCGGCTGGATGGAAAAAATTCTATGGCGCCTGGAGAACGGGGAGGGAAAAGAGTCTGATATCGACTTGCTCTGGGATATACAGCGTCGCATTGAAGGCAATACCATTTGTCCGCTCGGTGATGCCGCTGCCTGGCCTGTTGCTGCTGCTATCCGTCATTTCAGAGATGAATTTGAATGGCATGTTCGCGAGCCGCAGGAAGCCAGGAAAAGAAATTACGGATTGGCACATTATGCTGATCCGATCCATGTACCTGTAGCAGGATAAAAAAGAAGTAATAACAATTGCAGAAAAAATATTTATGTCTGAACAACCACTCCTTACTGTATCAATTGATAACAT
>JBJTJJ010000355.1:0-2414 GCA_046095445.1 Sediminibacterium sp. | reverse complement strand
TTTTTGGTTTTTGTGATTTTTTTTTATTTTCGGTGTTGGTTTTTTTTTTTCTTTTTTTTAAATCCCTTGTCGTTTGGTCAAAATATAATATTTTTTTTGGGTAAACTTTTTATTTTTTTTTTAAAAATAAGAAGCCCGAACGACTCTACGTATTTGAAAATGCACTGGCAATTAGCCGTGTTGATAGCACCCCCTACTTCAATCAACTCAAGGGCAATCGGCTCAATGCGCTTTTTGAAGATGGAGAAATGTACCAGATGACCGCAAAAGGAAGTGCTGAGAATGTATATTATTTTCAAGATGAGAAAAAGCAATTCATAAGTGTGAACAAATCTACCTGCGATGCTATTGTCATCTTATTGAAAAACAATGAACCTAAAAAAGTATCTTTCCTTAATAAGTATGAGGGTACAGCTTATCCGATGCGGAAGGCACCTCACGAAACCTTGAAATTGCGCTCATTCAGGTGGTTGGAAGCGCTGCGTCCCAAAAGTAAAACAGATCTCCTGCTGCCTCCAAAAGATGTTCCCGTATTAAATTCAGTCAATAACAATGAAAACAACTAAGAAAAAGACTTTTTCCCAACTGTTACATAGTTACCTGCACAGCAACCGATCTATTGGGATTACCCTGTTGTTATGTACGGCTGTTTCCCTGTTATTGGCCAACCTGTCAATTACTCAAAACTGGTACCAACACTTCTGGCACCATTCCCTGGACGGTACAGCAGCGCATCATACGCATATTGGATGGTTCAATTTACCCAACTCTCCTTTTGTCTTCATCAATGATTTTCTGATGGCAGTTTTCTTTTTTTTGGCAGGAATGGAAATTAAACGTGAGTTTGTTACAGGAGAATTATCTTCTATTCGTCAATCGTTGTTACCGATGGTAGCTGCTGTAGGCGGAATGCTGATGCCTGCCATTCTATTTGCATTCATTGCTCGTGGTAGTGCCTATATGCAAGGTTGGGCGATTCCAACAGCCACCGATATTGCTTTTACACTAGGTGTAATTTCTTTGTTGGGAAGGAATGTTCCTGCAGGACTAAAAATTTTTGTAACTGCACTGGCCATCATAGATGACCTGGGCGCTATTTTAGTCATCGCAATTTTCTATGGTGGGGCATTACAATGGGGTTACTTATTGGTGGTGCTAATCATTGTTGGCATTCTTATCATTTTGAATAAAAGAGGTTTTCGATTTGGATGGTTTCATGTGCTATTGGGACTCATCATGTGGTATTGTATGTTCAACTCTGGTATACACGCAACTGTAGCAGGGGTAATATTTGCTCTGTTGGTTCCTGTTCAATTATTGCGTCGATTGGAGGATATGATACATATTCCGGTCTATTTCCTCATTTTACCTGCATTTGCTTTGGCAAATACCAATTTGGTGCTACCTGAACATCCATTACAAACCTTGACTGGGCCTCTGAATGCTGGAATAATGGCAGGTTTGGTGATTGGTAAACCTCTTGGAATTGCATTGTCCTGTTATTTTTTGGTCTCACGCAAATGGGCTCAATTACCTACCGGTGTAAACTGGTATAAACTGATTGGTGCCGGTATATTGGCAGGTATAGGATTTACAATGAGCATCTTTATATCTGCTCTGGCATTCTCTGGTGGTCCGGTAGAAGACATGGCTAAGATTTCCGTTTTGGTCGCGTCTTTACTGGCCATGGTGATTGGCTATTGCTGGTTAAAAATGGAAAAAACCATCACGCAATTGTGGCAGGGAACATCCAGCGCAAAAACTACCGGGAACTAAAGAATGCAGCTCATTCCAATTTTCAATTTCCCAATCCCCAGTCCCTTCCTTTCATCACAGCAGGTACACCTTCCCTGATCCATTTGGCAGGCACAGCTCCCTTGAGTAAATAATCAAAGAATTGTTGTTGCCTTATTTGTATATCTTTTCTGTTTTTTCGCTCTGCCAAATTGTGTACTTCATTGTTATAATTTAATAACCAAACTTGTTTACCCAGCCTTCGAAGTCCTGCATACAATTCAATTCCCTGGTACCAGGGAACCGCATCATCTGCATCGTTGGACATTATAACCAGAGGGGTTGTAACCTTCGGTAAGGCGAACAGGGGTGAATTTTGCATATATAATTCCGGTTTTTCCCAAAGGGTAGCGCCTATCCGAGATTGAGATTTTTCGTATTGGAATTGTCGCAAAATGCCCGGCCCCCATCTTATTCCGCCATAGGCGCTAGTCATGTTCGCAACTGGTGCACCAGCCCAGGCAGCACTGTAAAGTGGTGTTCTGGTAATCAGCCATGCGATTTGATAACCACCCCAACTTTGTCCTTGTAAACCTAGTCTTGTTGAATCCACATAGCCCTCTTTCACTACTGCACGGGTTCCACTCAAAATGTGATCATATGCGCCCTGTCCGGGATAC
>JBJTJJ010000354.1:0-4104 GCA_046095445.1 Sediminibacterium sp. | reverse complement strand
AAATTTTACCTTGCTATTGTTAAGGTCGGTTCCTTTCTACGATAAATACTGCGGGCACCGGACGTTGACCTTCTTTATCGCTTGGCTGAATGGTATTTTTTCCATTCACCAGCAGGCAACTGCTTCCTCCACCATCGAGGTTAAGTGCCTCGATACAGCCCAGTTGCCTAAACATCTCGGCTAATTGTGGAAGTGTTGCTCCCTCAGCTTTTCCTGGATTTCTTCCTTCCACCACTAATAAAATAAGCCGACCATCGGCAGTATATCCCATAGCAGTTCGGGGATGCTTGTCTTTGATGGCTGTGCCAGCGAATTTTCTTTCTTCGTTGTTGGTGATCTGAACATTTCCCTGTTGGAGCAGAACAGGACCACCGCCCACTGCCGTTTGCATTTTCCATTTACGGAATCTTCCCTGTTGTAAAAAGGTAGCAGCTGCAGGATTGGATAAAGAATCCTTCCAACTTTTGATGGGCTCCTGAGTCGCCCGGGGATATCGAGAAGCTGAATCTACAAATAGCCATGCCACATCTGCTTTTCGTCGTTCATTAATTCCGATGGCACTTCCTAAAAAGTGATAATACATGCCACTATCTTTTCCTTTGGCGGGTGTTTGCTGTACTTGATAAGAAAGTAGCTTTCCATCTCGCATCACTACATTGAGATTGCTGTTATGAACAAATTCAAAAAATGTGCAATTCATCACAAGCACCGGTTGATGCTCTATTTGAAAATATTGTTGCGGAGTCAGTCGCTTTCCATTTCCGACCCTGGCCGAAAAATTAACTGAGCGGTCATTCATATCAACGCTAACATAATAGGCCTTATTCGGCTTTCCTTCAGTGGGTGATTCTGTATAATAAACATGAATGGAAGGTGGTAAATCACCGAATGAACTATCCACCATTGTCCAGTTCCATTGCGCAAAGGCGAAATGGTTACTTGCTAACAATGCTGCAACTAGAAAGATTTTTCTCATGTAGGTGTGATTCAGGAAGCGATGGTGGTAGCAACAGCTCTTTCAGATTGCCATTGATTGCGCCCCCATCCGGGAATCACGTGTTTTTCACTGTGATAGGAGGATCGAACGAGAGGTCCGCTTTCAACATAATCCAGTCCAAGTTCATACCCTATCTCTCTGTACTCAGCAAATTCGTCGGGGTGAACGAAGCGGTGAACCGGCAGGTGTTTACTGGTAGGTTGCAGGTATTGACCCAGTGTGAGCACGTCACAACCTACTTCCACCAAATGACGCATACTTTCGATCACTTCTTCTTTGGTTTCGCCGAGCCCGAGCATGATACCGGTTTTTGTTCTCATACCTCCCTGTTTCAACTGGCGCAGTACATCCAGACTTCTATGGTATTTGGCTTGAACACGCACCTGACGGGTAAGGCGTTCAACAGTTTCCAGGTTATGACTGACTACTTCGGGGGCAGCAAGAATGATTCGTTTGATCTGATCTGCGTTTCCTTTAAAATCAGGGATAAGCGTCTCTAGTGTGGTATCGGGATTTAGACCTTTCACCGCCTCAATTGTATTGTACCAAATAGAAGAGCCACCATCGGGCAGTTCATCTCTGTCAACACTGGTGATAACAGCATGTTTTACTTTCATCAGTTGAATGGCTTCCGCAACTCGTCGCGGCTCTTCCCAATCGACTGCACCGGGGCGACCAGTGGCTACGGAACAGAATCCGCAACTACGGGTGCAGGTATTCCCAAGGATCATGAAGGTGGCAGTGCCTGCTCCCCAACACTCCCCCATATTGGGGCAATTACCACTCTCACAGATGGTATGCAGACGATGGGTATCAACCAGATTTCGAACGTGCTTATAGTTTTCCCCTACGGGCAGTTTCACGCGCAACCAACCTGGTTTTTTGCCAGAGCGCACAACATCATTTTGGGAAGGGGTGGTAGGTTATGTATCCATAAGGAAATTTGCGGGCGGGCACTATTCCTGCCAGCCGGGGGCAAAAATACTTACTTTCTTTTACCAAAGCAGATAGCTGCATAGGCGTTGAAAAAGAATTTCCGCTCAGGAACATCCAATACCATTGGCATGTTTTGAGTGTAGTAGCTGGCATTTAGGCCAATTTCAACGGCGGAAACCATCTCATTGTATCGGCCATAATCAAACCGGAGGGCAGTTCTGGCCTGAAATCCGGGAACAAATTTAATTTCATCCCAACCTTTGGTAAGTCCGCCCCTGCCTAATATGTTGGAGGCATTCAGGAAATCTAATTTGTTCGTTCCTGTATATTTGATCACTTCCCGGCGAGCGGTAGAGGGGTTAAGTACTTCCAGATAGTAAGGTCGCAGAAGTCCTGCAGAGAAGCCTCCCCCGTATATCAATGAAACCGCAACTCCATTTTTATTTCCCTTTCCTCCCAATAATTTCTGGCTACCCAGACCAAGATTAAGGGAATAGAAATTATTGATTTTACCAAAAGTATAACTAGATACTATGAGTATTCCACCGGTCGAACTGATGGTGGGAATTTTTTCTTCTTTGGGGTGGTGTTTTTCACCAAATGATAACCACCAAAAATTGGTTTTGGTGATAGTCTTATACCTGCCTTTTTCCAGAAAAACGCTCCAGCCATCGGTGTTGAAATTCAGGCCATAAACCGATTGTTTCTGGAAAATCAGGGCACCTTCTTCTTCTTGTTTAATCAGTTGGTTGATTTTGTCTTTCTTTTCCTGTTTTTTTCTGGCTTTTTCTGCAGCAACATCCTGCTTACTCTTGTTCTGAGAGAAAAGCAGAATGGGGAACAACATCAGCAAAATAAACAGGGGCTGCCTCACCGGTAAAAGTTTAGTTTCGTGTAAATTTATAATAAAAATAGCTGCATGACTTCACAAATTATTTATAAATCTGACCTCAGGACAGAGGCAGTTCACTTACAGAGTGGCTCTTTAATTGAAACCGATGCGCCTACGGATAACCAGGGAAAGGGGGAAAGATTTTCGCCTACCGATCTGGTAGCGGTTGCTTTGGGAACCTGCATGGTCACTACTATGGCCATCAAGGCAAGAACGATGGGATTGATTTTGGATGGCACAAAAGTGGATGTTACCAAGATCATGGTGTCCGACCCCCGGCGTATTGGTAAATTGGTTGCTCATGTGCATTTTGCACCCGGTATAACTGACGATCTTCGTACCCGTGAAATACTCGAAAAAACCGCCCGTACTTGTCCCGTAGAGCGTTCCTTACATCCTGATATTGAGTTGGATCTGCAGTTTAACTGGGGATAGATTTCCCCGGTTGGAGTATTTGTTGGCCAACAGCACATTGAAGACAATATTTATTCCTACAAAATGTGTACGTCAATTCTGTTAATGCCTGAGAGTCTGCTCCCCGTAGATTTTTCACTTCCGTATTGCTCCACAATGCAGTAATTCGGTTATGCTCAGCCGGAAGTTCTTCGTACATAGATAATACTTTTCTTATCAATTGATCTTCTCCCCTGTTGATCCCATAAGCATACATTAGTGGCAGAAGAACATTGATGGCCAGGGTATCTGCCTGCTGTTGACCCAATGTCTTTTTTTCGGCTCTCGAAAGGTGATCTGCTCGGTAGTGTGTATCCCAGTAATCACCCGCTGTTGCCTGACACTGCTCTCGCCATTGACGAAGGGAAAAAGAGGTCAACAATTCCTGGAAGAAAAAAGGATGATTGAATAGAATTACCGAGAGTTGAGCCATTCGGACGGTAGGAAAAGATGCGGGACGCATTCTCAAAAAAGCGGGTTGGCGGTTGAGTGGTTGAAGTTGATATTTGTATTGCAGGTATTGGTATTCTTTGAGGAGTTTTCGCCAGTAAGGATCGGAAGCAGATACCGGCAACAGATTCGATTGACCCAGTAACAATGACTCCCACTCTATTCTGCAGAGATGCTTTTTTAAAATAACAGGAAGAGGTATACTCTTAGCTAAAGCCAGAAAGAAATCACCATTCACCTTGCCACCGGTTTGCTCAAACATCAGCCACCAGAAAATCGTATTCCAATCATCTCCGTTTGCAGCAAGCCACTGGAGTATCCTGGATGATTTTCTGTTTAATCGGTTGATCAGCAGTTGCTCCTTCCATTTTTTCCA
>JBJTJJ010000353.1:0-5933 GCA_046095445.1 Sediminibacterium sp. | reverse complement strand
TGGGTCCACCATAGATACTTACCAACATCGGATATCTCTTTCCGGGAACACGATTCAAAGGCCAGGTAACCAGTGCAGGTAATTCGAAGAGACCATCAGCACTCTTGATGCGAATAAGTTCTGTTGTAGCCAATTGATACTTGTTCATTGTAGTGCCCCGGCTGTCTCCCAATTCTCGAACAACCTTACCCTGATTATTCATGATGGTCATTCGTGGAGGTGTATTGGCATTACTATAAGTAGTGATAAAATAAAAACCACCGGGAGACATGCGAATTGCATTGTGGTTATAATCGCCAAATGTCAACCTTGTTAACTGCTTACCATCTAATTTCACTTTGTACAAATCTGTGCGGGCAGAATTTTCCATGCCCTTGGCAGTAAAATATACCCATCCGCCGGCTTCATCTATCAATTGAATATTCAAAACAGTATAATTACCGGAGGTTATCGGACAAATCAATGTTCCATCATTTTTATGTAAATAAAGATGGCTCCATCCTGTCTTATCACTGGCCAGAATAAAGGCATCTTGCTTTTCCAGGAATTCAAATCTTCCACCGGCACCATCTTCCAAATCCACCCAGGTCTTTTGTGTTTCTTCATACATGATTTTTTTAGCGCCGGTTGCAGGATTAACATCGTATACTTTCAATGAGTCTTGTCCGCGATTGATCCATTGAACTAATAAGCTACTGCCATCTTTGCGCCAAATGGGCCAGCCAAAGTATTGATCATCTTTAGCATTGAAATCAGCCCAAACAGTGCTACCTCCTGAGGGGGAAACAAACCCCACCTTTACTTCCGGATTTTTGGCACCAGCTTTGGGATAGCGGGTTTCTTCCAAAAATCCATTTTGTCCCTCACTACTATATATGGGAAACATGGGTACCATGCTCTCATCAAATCGCATATAGGCAATTGACTTACTGTTAGGACTCCACCAGTAAGCACGGAAACGGGTAGATCTACCAAAAATTTCTTCCCAATAAACCCAACTGGCAAAGCCGTTTAAAGTGGTGAATGAACCATCCGAAGTCAGGCGGGTTTCCTTGCTATCAGAAATGTGGTAAGTATACAGATCATTCGCCTTCGTGTAAGCTATGTACTGGCTGTCGGGAGAGAAGCTGGGATTTTTCACTTCACCTGCATCAAAGGTTATCTGCTTCTCCTTACCATTCTCTTTGTAATATAATTTTCCGCCTCTTACTGAAACGCTTTTGTTGGGTGGTAAGGTTCCGGCCAGCTGCTCCTTAGTGGCTTTAGTGAATTTGCCGGCGGGAAGATCCAGTACGTAGTTGGAAACAATGGTATCAGGCGCAAGTGCCATGCGCAACATCACATTGTCTTCATCAAGCCACTTAACAACCACGGGAAGAGTATTCCTGAAATTGGCAGGCAATTGATTTTTTACCAACTGATCAGTGGTTAACTTTTGCTTTTGGGAAAAGCCGGCACAAAGGGTTATGCTTGCGATGAATACCAGAAGAATTTTTTTCATAGTAAGATGAATGAATGGTAAATATAGGAAAACTAAAAAATAAGGCACGGAGGATTATTTCTCGGTTGTTTCCCCAGGCATGTCGGAATAAAAGCTGGATTCAATTTTATTGCAGGAAAGAAGTTCCTTCTCCAATTGCCACTGAATAATCGCAGATTGGTAGATTAAACTTTGCAAAATATTGCTCTTGTACCTTTTTAATCCAATCAATCTTTTTTGCTTGAGACATCAAAACCAATACACAGCCCCCAAAACCTCCCCCCATCATCCTGGCACCCGCAACTTCACCTGTCTCGCGAGCCAGGTCAACCAGGAAATCAGCTTCAGCACAACTTACTTCATATTGACTGCTTAATCCGTCATGTGTTGCCAACATGTTTTTTCCAAAACCCTTGTAATCTCCGGCTCTCAATTGTGCTGCTGACTGCAATACTCTTTCGTTTTCCTGAACAACATATAGGCATCGCTTATAAATATCCGTGTCAGCTGGAATTATTTCCTGCACCATTTTCACTGAAGTATCTCGAAGAGACTGTACCTCTGGATAAACTTTTTTTATTTGCTCTACCCCTGTCCAACATTCTTCTCTCCTTCGATTGTATGCTGTTGCTGCGAGTGAATGCTTCACACCGGTATCCAACAACACCAGTTCCATGTCAGGAAAATGAAAAGGAAAATACCTATAGTCGAGAGAACGGCAATCGAGCAAGATTACCTCATCGGCTTTACCCATCATACTGGCAAACTGGTCCATGATGCCGCATTGTAATCCGATGAATTCATGTTCCGTGGCCTGTGCCATCTGAATAAGCTCAAGGGTAGGAATCCTTAAATCAAATACCTTGTTCAATGCGAATAAAATACCACATGTTAGTGCTGCAGACGAAGATAATCCGGCACCAACAGGTAAATCACCGGCCACCAAAGCATTAAATCCTCCAATGGTATATCCGCCTTTTTGTAATTGCTGAATTGCCCCCAGCCAGTAATTGGGCCATCCTCTCGCATCAGAAACCAATTCATCTTTACATCCTTGATAATACTGATTCAAATCGGCAGCATACCAATGCAGCTCATTGTCTTGCCGTCGATTCATGGCAATATAAATAGCCAGATCAATAGCTGCGGGCATCACAAAACCAAAGTTGTAATCTGTATGTTCACCAATCAGGTTGATACGGCCCGGACTCTTCACGATTATTTCTGGCTGCCCAAACTTTTGCTGGAAAAGAGGCAAAAGAGATGTGGTGTATTGGAAGCCCATGATTATTCAATGATGAATTCTTCGTGCAAGGCAGGAATTTCAACCTGGTGACAACCTTTATTCATTAAACGGCTTCTAAAAGAGATTTGTTCCTCATATTCTCCGTGTACCAGAAACAATGTTTTGACAGCAGACAAATCCTGGCAGGCGAGAAACTGACAAAGATCATCATAATCACCATGTGCACTCATGCTGCGCATTTGACCAATTTCTGCCTCTACCCGATAAAACTCCCCAAATATTTTTACTTCCTTATCCCCATTGGCCAGGCGGCCACCCAATGAACGTGGTTCACAATAGCCGACTAACAGAATTGTATTCCTGTCATTGCTGATATTGTTCATGATGTGGTGCTTCACACGACCTGCATCAGCCATTCCACTGGCAGAAATAATGATGCAGGGCTGGGTAAGTTCATTCAAGCGTTTACTATCCTCTGCCTGACTGATAAAATGTAATCCCTTGAAATGAAATGGATCTTCATCCGTCTCCATTATTTTTCTAATACGTTTATTAAAGTACTGAGGGTATTTTTTTAAAAGGGCTGTTGCTTCGCCGCTGAGCGGACTATCCACATAAATTTGAACGGAAGGAAGTCGATTCTCCAATTCCAGTTGATTAAGTGCATAAAGCAACTCTTGTGTTCTGCCAACACTAAACGCGGGTATGATTAATTTTCCTTTCTTTTTGACACAAGTATTTTGAATCCATACATAGAGTGTGTCAGGAGTACTTTTTACCTGATCATGCAATTGGTTACCATAAGTACTCTCTAAAATGATATGATCGGCCTGGCTAAACACGGCTGGTGAACGGAGAATAGCATCGTTGTATCTACCCACGTCACCACTAAAAGTAATACGGGTAGATTTCCCTTGCTCTGTAATCTTTAAGTGCACGGCTGCACTTCCAATAATATGACCAGCATCGGTAAACATGAGAGATACTTCCGGGGTAAGCACGTGCCACTGATCATATTCCCTAGTTTCAAATAAATCAATTGCTTGTGCAGCATCAGACAGGTCGTACAATGGTTCAAAAGGCGGGAGGCCCTGCTTTGCTCTGCGTTTATTGATGAAACGAGTATCATCCCGCTGTATTTCAGCTGAATCTTCCAGCAGTATGCCAGTCAATTCTTTGGTGGCTGGTGTGCTATAAATGGGGCCCTGATAGCCCTTTCGTACCAACCTGGGAATAAGTCCGCAGTGATCAATATGTGCATGTGACAGAATCAGCATGTCAATTTGGGTCGGATCAAATCCAAAAGATTCATTCAATGGAAGTGTGTCCTTACCCATCCCCTGAAAAAGTCCGCAATCAAGCAATATTTTAGTTCCTGAGCGCAGCGTAATTAAATGCTTGGAACCGGTTACGGTGCGTGCTGCCCCGTGAAATGCAATTTTCATGAATTGGATTTTTTCGCCTTGAAACTCCAGGTAATCTGAAACTCTGCTACGACCTCATTTTTTTCATTGGTCCCTACGGATTTGGTAACAACTCCTGTACCCTCCCCTGTCCGAATAGTTTCCTCAATCGCTGCTTCAATTTTTTCACCATCCTCACAGGTAAATAAAATTAATCCGGTAGCTTTTTTGATATACTGAGAATCAACTCTCACAACCAACATACTTACCGCCGGGTCTCGCTTATATATCTGACCGAAACACATGAGTCCGGTACTCATTTCAGCTGCCATAGATTGTACAGCAAAGTACATAGAGCGAAAAGGATTTTGAGTGAACCACCAATGGCGAACAGCAATCGTTGTTGACTTCTCGCTGAATTGTCGAATTCTTAGTCCGCAAAGAAAAGCAGTGGGAAGTTTTACCAACAGAAAAAAACGAAATTGTATTGGATGTATGATTTTACTGCGAAATTGATGGAAGGAGGCATTCATAATATACATTTACTTTTTTATATAGTGCCTTTAAAGATTTAAAGCAATAGAGCAGCCAAGGCATAATCTGCTACCAATATTAAAATGCAACTTACTACTACTGCTCTTGTACTTGCCCGACCTATCTCCAATGCTCCACCAGAAACATTGTATCCAAAATAACAAGAGATAGTGCTGATAATGAAAGCAAAAGTATATGACTTATACAAGGCAAAATTGATATTATAAACATTCAGATTCTGGCGCAAGCCAATGTCATAGATATCCGAAGCCAGAATTCCGGTTAATCCGCCCACCATTCTTCCTCCCCAAATACCGAGTACCGCCGAAATGACGACCAGACAAGGCATTACCACCAGAGATGCCAAAATCTTCGGCATAATAAGATAACTCTTGGTATTGATACCCATTATTTCCAGTGCGTCAATTTGTTCACTGATGCGCATATTACCCAACTCACTCGCAATTTTACTTCCCACCACACCTGCCAGCACAACGCACAATACCGTGGGGGACAATTCCAATATCATACTATCCCGAACGATTTGTGCAATAGTAGCGAGCGAAACCAATGGACTCACCAACTGATAGGCAGTTTGTACGGTAGTAACAGCACCTAAAAAAACGGAAATAATCACAACAATAGGAAGAGCACCTAACCCAATTTCAACACATTGGTGCATGAATTCTTTCCAATACATCCGCATACTTTCCGGACGGGTAAACATTCCCTTCAACATCAACAAGTACCTGCCAAAGTGTGTAAAGACATTCATGCTTTGAACTGATTATTTTTTTCTTTTCTTCAGACGTTTCCACCAATTACTCCTTTGAACTACGGCATCTGTATCGACTCTGCACTTCAATTGAGCATCTACAACAGCAACAGTTGACATATTGATGATATTCCGAACAGTACTTCCCAACTGCAGAACATGTACCGGTTTTTTCAGACCTAATAAAATTGGTCCAATTGCGTCGGCACCACCAACTTCCTTCAACAGATTATAAGAGACATTACCTGATGTAAGGTTAGGGAAAATCAAAACGTTAACCTCCTTATCTACCAACTCACTGAATGGATAATTATCCCGTAAAATTTCTTGATTGAACGCAAGGCTTCCTTGCAATTCACCATCGACTATCATCGTAGGATTTCTTTGCTTCAGAATTCGGGTAGCTTCCGCCACCAAGCGTGCTTCGGGAGAATCGCTGCTACCAAAATTGCTATAGCTCAACATGGCAATTCTGGGTGTCAGATTGAAATTTCG